>NZ_BAABMI010000006.1:0-121006 GCF_054785195.1 Secundilactobacillus muriivasis
TTACGGGGGTGTTTACTTATATTCTGGGACCTAAACGAGTTTTGTCACACTCTCGCCTAAATCACACTCCGCTCAAACGGCTTATCACTAATGCCCTCACTCAAAATCTTCTTCGACCATTCTTTAGCCGAGAACAGTGAGTGGTCGCGGTAGTTGCCGCAGCTTGTGATGTCAGTGCCGGGGACGTCTTCCCACTTGATGTCGTTGGCGATTTGTTCCAACGAACTCTTCAGCGCCTTTGCGACTTCCGTTGTGGTTGGTTCGCCCCAAGCAATCAAATGGAACCCAGTCCGGCAACCGAATGGTGAGCAGTCGATAATGCCGTCCATGCGGTCACGCAACAAGCCAGCCAACAAGTGTTCAATGGTGTGTAAACCAGCCGTTGGAATGGCGTTTTCGTTTGGTTGGACTAATCGTAAATCAAAGTTCGAGATAGCGTCTCCCTTTGGGCCCTTTTCAACCGCAATTAAACGGACGTAGGGTGCCAAAACTTTGGTGTGATCTAATTCAAAACTTTCAACTTTTGCCATGTGATAAATGCCTCCAATTAATTAAGATGCCGTTTTTAGTATAACACGGAATTAAAATTGCCTATTCATACAAGTCTGGGCGGCGATCTTCAAATACTGGCATGAAACCCCGAATCTTATCGGTTTCATCGATATCAATGGTGACCGTCTTCAACTGTTCTTGATCATTTAACCGGGCAACTTCATTGCCAAGCGGATCAATCACAACTGAACTCCCGCCAAAGCGGTTGTCCGGATCACTGCCGACCCGGTTAACGGCAACCACAAATAGTTGATTTTCGATAGCCCGAGCCGCCAACAATTTCCGCCATTGTGCCAAGCGTGGTGTTGGCCATTCAGCGGGCACAAAAATCACCCGACTGTCGGTAAGACTCAGCGTCCGTAACCATTCGGGGAACCGAATATCGTAACAGATCACGCTAGTTGCACCAACCCCGTTAATGTCAAAGCGGTTCTTAGCATTTCCCGCTGCTAGATACTGATCTTCTGCCATCAGGCCAAACAAGTGCACCTTATCATAGGTCGCCACTTCCTGCCCGTTAGCATCGATCACGTAGGTCGTATTAAAGAACTTATCGCCACGCTTTACCGCGACTGAGCCCCCATGAATCATAATGTGGTACTTTTTAGCTAACGCGACTAAGACGTGTTGCGTCTGTTGGCCGTTTGGATCGGCAATATCCCCCAACCGAGTCAAATCGTATCCCGTGTTCCACATCTCCGGAAATACCACGATGTCGGCATGCTGCTCAGCAGCTTGCGCAACAAAGGGTTCAATTTTCGAAAAATTCTTCGCGGGCTGACCAAAATCAACGTCTATTTGTGCAATCGCAATTGTAAGTTCCATCCAGGTCCCTCCTATTATTGACGATTATTATAGCACCATTAAGTAGCGGATTTTCGTGATTGACCAGTCTCAGGCATAAATGCTATAAAATTTTAGAATTTAGTGAAATTTGCGCCCTTTTTCTAGCAATAAATTGCATTTAACGCCGAAGTCCCGCACAATGGGGGTATCATTTTTCACGAAAGAGGCTAGTCATAATGAACCCATTTAACGTTTACCTTGTCCGTCACGGCAGTACCATGCTGAACGCTTTCGACCGGATGCAGGGCTGGATCGATTCCGACCTCACCGATACCGGGATCGAACAGGCCAAGCAGGCCGCCGAAAAACTTCAGGGCATCAACTTTGACCGTGCATTTTCATCCGACCTTGGTCGCGCCATTGATACGCGCGATATTATTCTTTCAACGTTAGGTCAAACGCCAGCTACGCAACTGTTACCAGAGTTCCGCGAAGTTAACTTTGGCTTTTTTGAGGGTCTGAACTCTACCGATATTTGGCACGGCATCGCTGCCCCTTATGGCAAGAGTAGTCAAGAAGAACTCATTGAACTCGGCGGCTTAGAGGAAGCTCGCAATGCAATGAAGCAGGCGGATCCCTCTCACACTGCTGAAAGTACCGAAGAAGTCGTCGCGCGTATGAAGGCCGGCTTCAACAAACTGCGTGAACTTTGCCAACCGAGCGAAAACATCCTCTTGGTCAGCCACGGCACCCTGATTCGTACCATTGCGGATTACTTAGGCGTAGATACGATTGACAACTATCCGGCTAATGGCGGGGTGAGTCAGTTGAGTATCTTTGAGGATCAGGTGGTGTTTGAATCGTATAATCAATAGCGTGCGGAAACAAGGCGTTTAGAGACTGGAGCATAGGCCGCTTCCACCATAATCCCCGGTCTTTGGGGGTTGTGGTGGAAGTGGCCTATGTGCAAGTCTCTGTCTCTCGTAGCACGTTTCGGCTAGATAAAAGTAACGCTCATCCTTCCCTACCCCAACACCCAACTTTTTCAAAAGTCCGGCCCAATTTTTCAGTAATACCGCACCACCTGCCCCAATAAAACGTAACATCCCCACCTAAACCCGAAAATAGATGGTGTTAAAAGTTTCTCAGCGAAACTTTTAACACCATCTATTGAAAACGGTTACATTTTTCGTTAGACTATAGCTAGACTTTTAATTTTTCTGATGAGGTGGAGTAACAATGACAAAAACATTAGCAATCAACGCTGGCAGTTCAACCCTGAAGTGGAAGCTCTTTTCCATGCCCGATGAGACGGTGATCGCCTCTGGGCTCGTTGACCGCTTGAACTTGCCTGGGTCAATCTTTACGGTTAAGCGCCCAGACGCTGAAAAGTACCAGGTCACTCAGGATAATATTGACTACCGGTTGGCTGCTGCCATGGTACTCTCTCACCTGAAAGAGGCCGGCATCGTGAAGCATTTGCACGAAATCACTGGGATCGGTCACCGGGTCGTTGCGGGTGGCGAAATTTTCGATGATTCAGCTGTGATCACTGATGAATCTTTGAAGCAAATTCACTCACTGGCGCAATACGCCCCACTGCACAACCCAATCGAAGCGCAGTACATTGAGATCTTCCAGCAATTATTGCCGGAAGCTAAGCAAGTTGCTGTATTTGACACATCCCTTTACACCAACATGCCTAAACTGAACTACTTGTACCCAATTCCATACGAGTACTACGAAAAGTTTGGGGCTCGTAAATACGGCGCTCACGGCACTAGCCACCGTTACGTTGCCCACCGGACCGCTGAACTGTTAGGCAAGCCGCTCGAAGACCTTAAGCTAATCACGTTACACTTGGGTTCTGGTTCTTCAATTTCAGCTTTTGATCACGGCAAAGTTATCGACACATCAATGGGCTTCACCCCACTTGCCGGCGTCATGATGGGCACCCGTTCAGGTGATATTGATGCCTCACTGGTGACCTTCTTAGCCGAAAAGCTCAACATTAACATGAACGAAATGATTGATATTTTGAATCATAAATCCGGTCTGTTGGGTATCTCCCAACTATCCCCTGACCAACGGGACTTGGAAGACGCTGAAGTAACCAATCCACAAGCCAAATTAGCCTTGGATATGTTTGTGAACCGAGTTGTCCGCTACGTTGGGACCTACGTTGCTGAACTTAACGGCTTAGACGCCCTCGTCTTCACTGCCGGCTCAGGCGAAAACGGCATCGGTATGCGCCAACGCATTGCTGACCAGCTTGGCTACTTTGGCGTTAAGATCGATCCTGAAAAGAACGACTTCCGTGGTAAGGAGCGCGTTGTGAGTCCTGACGATGCACCCGTTACGGTGATGGTTGTGCCAACTAACGAAGAATTGATGATTGCGCGGGACGTTGCGCGGTTAAGTTAGTGTGCGGAACAAGACGTTTTGAGAGCGGAGTGTAAGGGACTTCGGTGAAAGCGCCCGGGTCTGGCGGTTTTATCGAAGCCCCTTACGTGCAGCTCTCAGTCTCGTGCAGCACCATTCGGCGCGGTGGCCAGAAGGCGCGGAGTTGACAAACCCGGCCACTTCAGGAACTCCGGAAATAACAGCCAAAGTGGCGCCGAATTTTGTAGCCTGAATGGGTACTTTTTAATGCGGCTTTGGCGAGCGAAGCGATGACAAACAGCCAATACCCAATTTCATTCAATACACTAACCACAAAACGAACGCCAGGTACCTGCTAACACAGGTATCTGGCGTTCGTTTTGTTCAAACAACTTACTTCATATAAGCCGTCTTAAAGTTATAGTTGGCACCGGCTGAGTTGTAGACGATGTCCTTTACATTTTGATTGAGTAACCATGGTGCGGATGACTGGTACAGTGGGGTAATCCCTTGATCCTTCAACAGGATGTTTTGGGCTTGAACCATGTCGTCCCAACGCTTTGAGGCGTTGTTGGCATCCGTAGTTGATGATGCCTTGATCAATTGATCATACTGGCTGTTTGACCAACCAGAGATGTTGCTTGGGTTGCCCTTGGTTAAGATGTTCAAGAAGGTAATTGGATCAGAGAAATCAGCGAACCAACTTGCCAACGTGACTTCATAACTGTGGGAAGCTTGCCGGGCTAACATCGTCCGGAACGGAATGTTTTGAACCGAGACCTTCAAACCTGGTAGGTTCTTCTGTAGGTCACTTTGGAGGTATTCGGCAACCTTCTTACCAGCTTCACTATCTGAAGCGGTGATGGTGAAACTAGGATTTGAAATCCCGGTTTCCTTCAAGCCTTCCTTCCAGAGCTGTTGGGCCTTCTTGGCGTTATACGTCATGACAGAGGTCTTAGCGATGTCAGCCGTAAAGTCTTTGCCCGTCTTAGGATTAGTTGCTAAGCCCTTGGAGACGAAGCTGCCGTTAACGATTGAGCCATCACCCAGCACTTTGTTGGCGATTTGGTCCCGATCAACGGCCATTGAGATGGCTTGACGAATCTTCAAGTTCTTAAACAAGGTCTTCTTTTGGTTAAGGGCCAAGTAGTAGCTACTTGATTGTGG
This sequence comes from Secundilactobacillus muriivasis, assembly GCF_054785195.1. Taxonomy (NCBI): domain Bacteria; kingdom Bacillati; phylum Bacillota; class Bacilli; order Lactobacillales; family Lactobacillaceae; genus Secundilactobacillus; species Secundilactobacillus muriivasis. Next base: position 4,888 of record NZ_BAABMI010000006.1, read on the forward strand.
CCGTGAGATCAAGTCCTTGTTGTTCTTCAAGTTCTTGGCTTGGTTCCCGGTCAACGGTGCCCCAATTAATTTCTTCGAGTTATATTGGTTCAAGGCCGTTTGGTTATCCTTGACCACTTGGTACTTCACAGCACTTAACTTAACAGCTTTCTTATCCCAGTAAGTGTTGTTCTTCTTGAGCGTCCAGGTTGTCCCCGTCCCGTTCCAGTTGGTTAACTTGAATGGGCCGTTGTAAACCATTTTGGCACTGGTCGTACCGTAAGCACTCCCGTATTTGTTAACAACCTTCTCGTTTTGTGGGAAGAACACTGGGAAACCGAGTAGCAGTTTGAAATACGGAATCTGTTGTTCCAAATTAATCTTCAACTGGTACTTGCCCGTTGCCTGAATCCCTAATTGGGTTGGTGACGTTTTGCCGTCCATAATTGAATCAGCGTTCTTGATGCCGCTAAACAGATAGCTGTACTGTGAAGCCGTCTTCGGGTTGACCGTCCGACGCCATGAGTACACGAAATCCTTCGCGGTCACGGTGTCACCGTTACTCCACTTGGTGTTATGGCGGATATCAATGGTGTAGGTCTTGCCACCATTGGTCTGCGTTAATTTAGTTGCCAAAGCGGTTTCTGGCTTACTATTGTTACCCAAACGATAAAGCCCTTCGTTGGTGTTATTCAACGCGTCAAAGGTTCCTAAAGCCGTTGACTTTGATAAATCCACCGTCGATAATTCACTGTCCGTTGGCATGGTAAATGTCTGCTTATCACTAGATGAGCTACTTGAACCACACGCACTCAGTAACAGGGCTAGGCCGGCGACTCCGGCAGTCGCCACCCACTTCTGATTCAACTTCATGATGATTCCTCCCAATCCTTTACAACATATAAACCACTAACATTAACAACACGTTAATCATAGTTTAACATAAATATTAGTTTTTTGTCGCTATTTACTAATTATTAGTTAATTAAAACCGCTTTATTCCAATAATTATGCTTCTCGGTGTTGAGTTTATGCAAATACTCATTTTTTCTCAGCATGCTATAATGTTGATAACTTAACGACGAAAGAAGGCCCCACCCATGAAATTAAACGTGCCCCTAATTGCACAACGTCCCGAATTACCGACTGGCTGCGAAATTACCGCAGTGACGATGATGCTCCAGTACGCTGGTGCTGCTGTGAACAAGGTGCAATTGGCGAAAGAAATGCCCCGCGATGCTGCTGACTGCGACCTTGGCTTTGTTGGTGATCCGTTTATGGAAGATGGCAATAGTATTTACCCACCTGCTCTGCTAGAGTTGATTACCAAGTACGCTGGCCACGCTACTGATTTGACCGGTGCTAGTTTGGCTGAACTCAAGGCACAACTCGACCAGAACAAGCCCGTTGTGATCTGGGTTGGCGAGTTTGATGGCTTTCATACGCATGCGCTGACTTTGATTGGGTATGATGATCAGCACGTGATCGTGAATGACTGTTGGACTGAGGAAGAGACCACTTTGAGTAATGAGCAGTTTGCTGAGATTCGGGCGAATAAGGGGAATCGGGCTGTGGGGTTGTAGGGTTTTTTGAATTAAATGCCAGTGCCGTGGAAATTGACTAGATGTGGTCAGTTTCTACGGCATTTTTGTGATTTTCAAGATTTAATTGTGATTCAAAAATATGCTTTTAGCGTCTTTTTATTTTAGACACGGTATTCTGTCTGAATCGACACACTATATCCCTAATGCATAATGCTAAGCAAATTAAGTACCGTGTATCCTCTTTTATAGATCGAACGTATGTTCTTGTTTCCAAAACTATTGCTTGATATAATCAATTTATTAACTGTGATACCTTCAAATTATTTTAACAACACTGCTGAATGGGTACCTATCATAACTGAATGGAGAATGGTTGAACTACCACCCACTAAAGTAGGTGGATTCTGGGAACACTGCAAACTTGCCAGTTAAGCTCTTCACTTCATCGGTAGCGGTCACAGTTATTTACCAAGGTACGTTCCACACCCGTTTAGTTTTAATTTTTGCGATTAATCAACTAACGCTAGACCTCGTTGTTTAATATTCAGTGCCGCATTAATGTCGCGGTCTAGCGTGGTTTGACAATTTGGACATTGCCAGTCGCGCACAGCTAGCCACTCATGAGTTGATAAGCCATCAAAGTCCGTATTTTTCTGTTGACACACATGACAGATGCGACTGGTGTTCTTAGGGTTAACGATAATCAGCTGCTTTCCGGCCCATTCAAACTTATAGGTCAGTAAGCGGACTAATGTCCCCCAAGCGGCATTGGCGATAGAACGCGCTAGTCGATGATTTTTCATTAGATTCTTGACGGATAGTTTTTCAACTACGAGCACATCATATTCCCGTACCAGTTGCGTGGTCAGTTTCTGCAAGTTATCCAGTCGACGCGCGGCAATCTGTCGCTTGATTTTAGCAACAGTTTTACGTGCCTGCTGGTACCGCGGAAACTGCCAGAGTTCGGTTCGCGGATTAAGGACTTTATTGTGCCGATCTTCAGCCATCGCCTGCTTCGCGTTTCGTAGTCGACGAGCTAGTTTGCGTTCCCACCGTCGTAGTCGGCGAGCTAATTCACGATCATACTGCGTTAATGGGACACTGGTGCCATTAGATAAGGTAATCAGTTGTTTCAGGCCTAGATCTAGACCAACTCTTTGATGCGTGAGTGGTAACGGAATCGGATCCTCACATTCTAGCAGAATGGTTGCTGAATATTGACCTTGCGGATTGATTCTAACGGTCACAGTATGAATCTTACCGTTTAGAATACGACCCGCTCGAAAGTAGACTTTCCCTAACTTTGGCAGTTTCAGGTGATGTTGATCGATCACTTCAATGTTCTTTCCAACGAATTTACTCGTATAGCTTTTATGATTATTTCGCTTGCTTTTAAACCGTGGAAACCGGTTGGCCAACGTTTTATCAAAGAACCGCTTATACGCATCGGTTAAATCTCGATTCACCCGTTGCAGAGCGGTTGAATCAACTAATTTGAGCCACGGATATTCTCGTTTCAATGCCGGTAATAAAGCATCACGATCGTAAGTCGATAGAAACCTGCATTCGGGATTATTGCGATAGCGTTCAATCAACATGTTAAGCATTTGGTTCCAAACAAATCGGGTGCTACCAAAGGTCATGTGGATCAATTGTTTTTGCGTGGCATTCGGGTAGAGTCGCACTTGAAAGGCTTGCAGTACCATGATGTCACCTCCGCATTGGTATACTCGTATCATACCATGTGATAAAGTAGAATCATAAGGATTTAACCCGCTAATTATTTTATATCAGAGGTGATATACATGAGAAAGAAAAAACGCATTCCCGATGCGATTTACACCCAATCGTACGTCTATAATTTTCACTTTCATTTGATTTGGACCACTAAGTATCGGCGAGAATTATTTACAACACCAGAATTAGTTGTCGAAATGAAGACCATTCTTAGCCGGATTGCGGAATTAAATGAAATCACAATCGAAACCATGGAAGTGATGCCGGATCATATCCACCTGCTGATCAGCTTCAAACCAAAATTAGCTCCGACCACAGTGGTGAAAGCCTTTAAAGGGGCCTCAGCGCGACTTTTCTTTAAAAATCATCCTGATATTAAAGCAAGTGCGTTTTGGGGTGGTCATCTATGGACGCGAAGCTACTACATGAGTACTCTCGGCAATATGAGCCGTGAAGTTGTTGAAACATATATTGAAGGTCAACGATTGAAAGGATAGATCAAATTCGTGTCGCTTACATCCCCGGTTTAAAAACCGGAGCATTACGCTCTATTTCAGTAAATTTATGGTCAAACAAAACGCCACAATCAAGGCCGTTCCTTATCAAGTTACTCGTGACGATGGGATTGACGGCTACTATTCTGATAAAAGAATAGAAACACGTTACCGGTTAGTCGATACGCAAACTGGTGCCATTATCAATGATGCCAACGGATATGGCTTCAAAACAGCTCAGAATGCTTATCGCGCAAATGGTTATCATCAGAAAAAGCGACGCAATCAGTTAACCAAGTCTGAGAAAGTAGCACAGTTTTTCAAACAACACCCCGATATTGCAGATCAATTTACACAACTGTGTTTTTTATCACTTCATGATGATGAACAACTGGGCGAAAGTGAATTTCAAGCACTAATGGATCAATCGGAAATTACGTGGCCGATTTCGGCTAAATATTTAGCTGTTAATTATCAACGCTTAAAGTTTTGAAATTATGTATGGGATAAATCGCCAGAAATAAAATTAGGGAGAGCTGATACTTGACCGAGTGCTACTGGCGACGCTCATTGCGATTACTTTGTTTTCGGCGCTTGTTTGGCTTTTAGTTTCTGGATAATCGTTTCCATAGTGCAATTTTTCTGTTTTGGATGTTCTCGGCTACCGCGCCGAAACGCGCGGAGAAAAACTGAGAGCTATGTGTAAGGACCGGAAGATAAAAGCCCAGGGCTAGCTGATACCTGACCAAGTGCTACTGGCGACGCTCATTGCGATTACTTTGTTTTCGGCGCTTGTTTGGCTTTTAGTTTCTGGATAATCGTTTTTATAGTGCAGCTTGTCTGCTTTGATTGTTTTCGGCTACCGCGCCGAAACGCGCGGAGAAAAACTGAGAGCTATGTGTAAGGACCGAAAGACAAAAGCCCAAGCCCAGGGCTTTTGTCTTTCGGTCCTTACACGCCGCTCTCAACCCGTTTTTCTCCACGCTCTGCACTAAAAAAACTATTTGATGCAGCCCTAGGCGACCCTCACCAAATAGTCTCAATCACACGGCGATGTTCCCGGCATTATCGACCGCTAAATAGGCGCGGCCGGTATTTTTAACCATCACATACGTGTTTAATTTTTGATTCAATTGTTTTCGGAACTTATCAATCAGCTCTTTTGGATCTATCTGCGTTAACCCCTCATAGTACAGTGACTGTACGAACGCATCGTACTCGTCCTCGATGACCTCGCCGACACTCCGCACATCCGTGTAACTTGGTGGATTATTCCCCTTCTTGCGGTAACTATCGGGATCTGCCATATCCTGTTCTAACAACGTTGGCGCTACGTGGAGAGAGTCGATCACCGCTGCCGTTTGTGGCAAATGCAGTTGGTCAACGATCTCATCCGGTTCCAATTCGGGCTGAGTCATACTATAATCACTTCTCTCTAATATCATTAGTAAACATTATGCCACGAAACTAAGTCGTTACTGTTAAAAAAGTGATAAAGTTTTGTTAAAATGTCTCACTATGAAAGACAATTGTCCTAAAACCACTAAATCGACTCATTTTCCAAAAATCAATGCCGATAATCGTTGTGAAATCAGCTTTCATCAATTATATCTAAATTAGATTGTTTTCAAAGAAGCGTCCTAACTGCCACCTAACACCGCTCTAGTTGGCACATTTCTGTAACATTACTCACGAAAACCAACTAAGCGAACCGCTAATCGTTCCTGCCGAACGCCAAATACCGTTCGCTGACAAAACCGGTTCAGTACCGTCTTCAAAAAAATGGCCACAACGCCCGCAACCTGTACCCGACTCTCCTGACTCAAATCGGGCTGCCGATACTGAACCGTCAGTATCGCTTGATGCCGCTCATGATCCGCCGTTACCCGAACTAATTTTGCGATACCATACGCCTCACCCTTCATATACGGGACGGTCGTGCGCCACTCATCAGTCCAAGGACTCTGCGACAATAACAATTCGTGAATCGCCGAATCCAACTGTTGGCCGGTTGTGACGTGGCGTTGATTTTGTTGATCCAGCCAATCAATGTAGACCGGCCAAGTGTACGTAAAGGTTGTAGGCATCCGTCTGAACTCCGTTTCGTTAGTTTCCACCCAGTATAGGCCTCAGCCTCAACCAACTTCAAGCTCAAATCTCAAACCGAACCCCCACCGCGCCAAATACCGCTATGTTTACCCCCAAAAGTCGAGTACAATGGGAACAATAGTTTAGATTTGTTTCGAGGGGGAATCACACATTGCGTCGCTACATTGCAGAATTTTTAGGGACCTTTAGTTTAATCTTAATTGGCACCGGGACGGCGGCTCTGACCAATGCCGATCCACTGACTATCAGCCTCGCCTTTGGGCTGACCTTTGCCGCCATGGCCACCATTTTCCAACCGTTCACGGACGGTCAATTTAACCCAGCTATCACGCTAGGCCAAGCACTCAACGGTAAGCTCCCATGGACTGAAGCACTCTGGGTCGTCCTTAGCCAATTGATTGGCGCTATCCTAGCTTCCGGACTAGTCAGAATCTTAGCCCTTAACCTGGGAAATGCCTCCAATGCGTTGGGCCAAACCACTTCTCGGTTAGACTGGCCAGTCGTGTTACTCACTGAGGGCATTTTAACCATGATTCTCGTCCTCGGTTTTTTGATTCTGGACGATACCGATCATCCGTTAGCCGGTTTTTTCAACGGCATTCTCCTTGCCGCACTGACCCTCGTTGGTTACGGTTTGACTGGCCCCGCTTTAAACCCAGCGCGGGCACTCGCACCAGCGCTATACGTTGGCAGTGATGCCATTGCGCAGGTTTGGCTGTACATTGTCGGGCCACTTTTAGGTGCCGTCGTTGCGGCTGGTATTAACCGCTTCTTTAGAACAACAGATTAAGCCCACATCAAAAAGATCCTGATGCCACTCACTGGCATTCAGGATCTTTTTAGTTACTCATCAATCTTATTCACTTAATTGACACGCTTCAAGAAGGCTTCAACCTGTTCCGGTGTCGCCCCAACCATCACAGCGGCGCGCAACGGCATGTTCAGCAACATCTGATCATCCGTTGTTTGACCACCCGCAATGGCTTCAAAGGTTTTCGCCAATCCAGACGCTTCAAGTGCCTGCTTGGCCCGTGGATCGTGCAACAAATCGCCCACGTAGGACTCGCTCGTAATGGGCTCAGCATTATCTTGATCACTGGTCAACGTTACTTGCTGACTTAGTGGCAGGTCACGACTATCATGGCCAACCGCAACCAGATAGTTGCCACTATCTAATTGCCAAGTTGCCTTAGCTGGGTTGTACCAGCTGAACGCCCGTTGGTCTAACGTGAAGGACACCGTTGCCGATTTGCCGGCTTCAAGGGTGACTTGTTCAAATCCCGCAAGTGTCCGCACTGGCTTTTCGATATGACTTGCCTGATTACCAACGTAGATCTGAACGGTTTCAGTCCCCGCAACGTCACCGGTATTCGTCACCCGAACCTGACCGTCAACGTGGTCGCCCGCAACCGTGAGCTTTAACTCATCGTATTTAAACTGCGTATAGCTTAACCCATAACCAAATGGAAACGCCACTGGTAACTGCTTCTTATCGTAGTAGCGGTAGCCCATAAACAGTCCTTCACGGTAAACTTCGCGCGCCGGGTCAGCGTTAAAGGTTAGCGCGCTCGGCGTATCAGCCAACCGGAGTGGGAAGGTTTCAGCCAAGCGCCCACTTGGGTTCACTCGGCCAGATAATACGTCCCAGGTAGCTTCACCAACGGCTTCGCCAGCCAAATACGTTTCGAGGATTCCAGCAACTTGGTGCTGCCAAGGCATCAACACGACCGCACCGTTTTGTAGCACAACGGTCACGTGATTGTTCACCGCAGCCACTGCTTCGATCAACTTCGTTTGGTTTTCTGGTAAGGAAAGACTCGTCTTATCGAACCCTTCTGATTCCCGTTCGGCTGGGTAGCCCGCAAACAAGACCACCTGATCAGCTGATTTAGCGACGGCAACAGCTGCTTGGAGTTGTTGGTCATCAACGGTTTCTTGGTCTAACTGATACCCGGCCGCAAACTGAACCTCCGGACGAGCGGCTTGAATCGCTTCGAGCGGCGATACCACCCGATAAGCGTTCACGTGAGAACTGCCACCACCTTGGTACCGTGGCGTTTTAGCCAGTGCGCCTAAGACCGCTAAGGAACGGTCGGCCTTCAATGGCAAGACTTGGTCGTTATTTTGTAGCAACACCATACTCTTAGCCGCTAACTGACGGGCGTACGCGTGTTGTGCATCTAAATCGTAAGACTCGACTTCACCGGCTGGTTGTTGCCACTTAGCGACCATCCGTAAAACTCGAGCGACTGCGCGGTTAAGCGTGCCAATGCCAAGTTCACCAGCGTCAACGGCGTCGATGATTTCTTGAACGGATAAATCACCCTTCCCAGGCATTTCGAGGTCCAAGCCGGCCTTTAGTGCGGCAACGTGGTCGGCAACGGCGCCCCAGTCAGACATAACGAGGCCGTCAAAGCCCCAGTCGTCGCGAAGAATCTGGGTCAACAACCGCTGATTCTGGGAGTTCAGCGTCCCGTTGATCGCGTTGTACGAGCACATAATGGTTGCGGGGTGGCCTTGCTTAACCACCTTTTCAAATGGCGCCAAATACAGCTCTCGCAACGTCCGCTCGTCCATATCAGACGACATCGTAAACCGCTGATTTTCCCGGTTGTTGGCGGCAAAGTGCTTCACACTGACCCCGACGCCCTGCTGTTGAACCCCGTTCACGTAACTAGCAGCTAACTCACCAGCCAGGTACGGATCCTCTGAGAAATACTCAAAGTTCCGTCCCGCCAACGGACTGCGTTTTAAGTTAATGCCAGGTCCCAGCAAAACGCCCACTTTTTCGGCACGGGCCGCTTCACCTAAATTGGTGCCCAGTTGCGTCAATCCAGCCCGGTCAAACGAACAGGCTGTCAGCGATGACGCCGGAAAACAAACCGCGGTGACACTCTGATTCAAACCCAGCGCATCCGCCGAACTGGCCTGTTTCCGTAACCCAGATGGGCCATCGGTCATCATCATCCGTTGCAGGTTGACCCGCTGATTACCAGCGGTAAACCAGAAATCCTTGCCAGACACCAACGCTGCTTTTTCAGCCAGCGATAACTGTTGGACTAAGTCTTGATCAATTTGCGTCATTTTTCCGATCCTTTCTCATCTTTAATTGCCGTTGCTGGCACCTCCGTTAGGAACTGATACACAGCACCAACGAGGTTCGCGTCATTTTGGAACTGACAACTCATAATTTCGGTTTCAATCGCCGCGGCGCCGTGCCGGTGCAGTAAGTCAGACACCCGCTGTTTCACATGAAACAACACGTCTTCGCGACTAGAAATCCCGCCACCCAATAACAAGCGATCCGGGTTCACACTGACAATCAGATTATAAGCCGCGACACTCAACCAGTGGTACATTTCGTCCAAACACTGCCGAGCAACCTCATCACCCTTAGCAGAACGGTCAAACACCACGTGCGCGTCAACGGGTTGCGGACTCCCGGTCAGTCGGTTATAGCGGTTGGCCATCTTAACCGGGCTCGCAAGTTCACTGAGCGTGTCATCTTGCCCAGTCATGACCATGTAGCCAAATTCACCGCCGAACTGGTCGTGCCCCGTCCAGATGTGCCCGTCTTGAACGATGCTGCCACCGATACCGGTGCCAATGATCATCAGTACGGACGACGTTGTGCCAGCAGCATTTCCTAACCAAGCTTCCGCCAATGCGGCACAGTTGGCATCGTTTTGAATCGTCACGGGAACGTCGAAGGCTTCCTTCAACGTTGCTTTGATTTCAAATCCGTTGAGGTACTCAACCGCACTTGTCCCAGTAATTTTACCGGCCACTGTGTCGACGCTACCCGGTAAACTGATAGCAACCCCCATGATGGGATGTGGCGCCTCTTGTTTGAGCTTCAGTAACGCCAACAGTAACGCCGTCCAAGTTTCGGGGGTCTCAAAACGTCCTTTACCAGCAAGTTGGCGATTTTGCCAGTAGGCGTATTTGACCGTCGTACCACCAATATCGATGGCCAACAGCCAGTCTTCAGGCTTGAGTTCAAGCATGTTTAGCCCCGCTTTCAGACAGATCATCACCGTTCGTTTCAATCACGTGTTGGTACCAGTAGAAGGAATCTTTCCGGTACCGCGCAAGGCTACCAGAACCGTCATCGTTACGGTCCACGTAAATGAACCCGTAACGTTTCGACAACTGACCGGTACTTGCGGACACGATATCAATGGCACTCCAAGGGGTGTAGCCCATGACATCAACGCCGTCTTCCACCATGGCGAGCTTCATCTGTTCGATGTGGTCCCGGAGGTACTTGATCCGATACTGGTCATGTACCTGATGGTCGGCTTCCAACTTATCAATGGCACCAATCCCGTTTTCGACGATAAATACCGGCACGTGGTAACGATCATTCATCCAGTTCAGCCCGTAACGCAGGCCTTCGGGATCCACTTGCCAGCCCCAATCGGAACGCGGCACGTAGGTGTTGGTGACCAAGTCTTCAGATTCGTTGTAAGAGTAGTACTTGTCTTCGTGATCAGAAGCGGCGGTCGCAAACGACATGTAGTAACTGAACCCGAGGTAATCGACGGTACCTTTCTTTAATTCAGCCAAATCTTCTGGCGTGATATCCAAGTTAAACTGCTTGGCTTTTTGATACCGCGTCAACCAACTTGGGTACTCCCCTTCAACCTGCACATCAGAGAACCAGAACCGCGTTTGCATGGCACGTTGAGCCTTCAACACATCCGCTGGTTTATCCGTTGCGGGATAGACTGGCGAGAAGGCAACCATGGCACCAATTTGGAAGTCGGGGTTGATCTTGTGACCAATCTGAACAGCTCGCGCACTAGCAACCACTTCGTAGTGGCCGGCTTGGTACATCACAGCTTCAGCATTTTCTCCAGGCTTAACTTGAATCCCAGAGTTGGTAAATAACGTAAATTCACGGTTGTAGTTACTCTGGTTGTTGATTTCGTTGAAGGTTAACCAGTACTTGACCTTGTCCTTGTAGCGGTTAAACACGGCTTCGGCAAACCGGGTAAAGAAGGTGATCGTCTTCCGGCTCCGGAAACCACCATACTCGGTCACAAGGTGGTACGGCATCTCAAAGTGAGACAGCGTGACAACCGGTTCAATGTTGTACTTGAGGCATTCATCAAACAACCGGTCGTAGAACGCTAACCCTTCTTCGTTCGGTTCCGTTTCATCACCCTGTGGAAAAATTCGTGACCAGGCAATCGACGTCCGGAAACTCTTAAAGCCCATTTCAGCAAACAACTTCACATCTTCTGGGAACTGGTGGTAAAAATCCACCGCCTCATGGTTTGGGTAAAATTCACCCTCTTGAACGCCATCCGTGATCCGCCGTTCATCGTGACTCCCAGCAGCGGTCATCACATCGGCAACGCTGAGGCCTTTGCCGCCAACGTTATAGGCCCCTTCAACTTGGTGCGCTGCAACGGCGCCACCCCATAGGAAATTCTTTGGTAATTCTGTCATAGTTTGTGCTTCCTCTCTTGTGTCAATTTTTGTAACTTATGTTTGTGTTGAGCTGATTTTGGTTGCCGGCTGTTTGTCTTCGCTTCGCTCGCCAAAAGCGCGTGAAAATCAATGTTCTCAGGCTACAAAATTCGGCGCCACTTTGACTGTTATTTCCAGGGTTCCTGAAGTAAGTGAAACTTGTCAACCACGCGCTTTCTAACTACCGCGCCGAATGGTGCTGCGCGAGGCAGAAGGTTGCATGTAAGCACGACCCAGCCAACCTACCAAAACCCGGTAACTTCGCAGGGTCGTACTTACACTCCACCTTCTAACCGCCTCGCTCCGCACACTAAAACATAAAAGGAAGCCTACCCTACATGGTAGGATAAGCTTCCTTGGTTCAAGCAAAAACATCAGTGGTGAAGAATCAACCGGGTCCCTTCCATCTGGAGCACACGGTGGATGGCCATGGAGGCGCCGCCAAGCAAAGTGGCGTAGTGCACATCCTTGGACATGACCAACGGTGGAACAAGCGGTAGGAACGACAGCTTCATCTGCACGTTCTTTAAAATTTCAGGAATCTGATCGATCAATGGTGAGTTGTAGAAGATCATCTGCGGATCATACGAGTTGATCAGGTCACTGGTGACCACCGCCAGATAGTAGCAGAATTGCTCAATTAGGCGAGTGATGGCCGTGTCCTCTCGGTTATAATCCGTCACCAACATGTCTAAGTCGTACTTCGGGTTCTTTTTCAGTAACGCCGCCTTACGTAACAGGGCTGCTTGCGACCACTCTGAACTAAAGTTCGGCAATCGCGTTAGTCGCTTGTTCTTAGCCACGTCGGGCAAGATGATCCGGCCAATTTCACCGGCCTGACCGTAGTTACCCGTGTACAGGTGCGCGTTGATAACGATGCCGGCGCCAACGCCTTCGTGGATGCTGACGGACACCAGGTTTTGAAGTTCTTGCTTACTGTAATCTTCTTCGAAAATTGCGGATAAGTTGGCTTCATTTTCAACGATCACTGGCACATCGTATTTGTTTTGAAAATACTCTGCTAAATCAACGTCCTCGTAATCGACGAACGGTGATGACACGATATCGCCTTGATAGACGACCCCAAAGACCGCAATTGAAATCGCCTGCAGGCCGTTGGTCATCTCAAACTCAGGGAGCTGATTGATCAGTTCTTCCATCTTTCCCAAGGTCACTGAAATGGGTTGATTATCAATTTGATCGACACTGTACTCGAGGACCCGACCGTCCATCTTAGTCGCTACCATCTCAACCTCGGTACCAGAGATACTGAAGTTGATCACGTACCCGTACTCCGCGTTATATTCCACCAACTCGGGTTTTCGGCCACTGGCACCAGAAGAGGTTCGCACTTCTCCCAGACTCTTCACGATTTGTCGTTCAATCAATTGCCCAACAATATCGGAAACCGTCACCTTATTTAATCCCAGTTTTTTGGAAATTTCGTTTCTGGAAATCGGACCATTATTGATAACGGCCGCTAGCACGGACCGCTCGTTGTAGTCGCGCATAATGTCTTTATTAATAATCATCTAGTTTCGCTCGCTTTTCTTAAATTTAGCCTTCAGCGTTTTCCTTAGCGTGCTTTGCAGCCAAGTCGCCTTGCATCTTCTTTTCGATTCCATCTACATGATAGAACAATAATGCAATTGCTGAAAGAGCAAATCCAAGTAATGGTACCCAAATGTAGTTCATTTCGATCCCATGAAGAGCGGAAGCGGTTTGGGTGTGGTTAGCAACATAACCTGATGAAGCCAAGATAGCACCGGTGATGGCACCGCCGATACCCATCCCAAGTTTAGCTGAGAAACTTGAGAATGAGGTAACGATCCCTTCAGCCCGGACACCGTTGACCCATTCGCCGTAATCCACGGCATCGGCCAACATAACGGCGATCAAGCCTGAAACATAACCAGTACCTAAGTAACCCACGATTGTAGCGAAGATGATCATGCCAACGCTCAAGTGTGAAGCACCTAAGCTCAAGAGTAATTGACCAACACAGGCGAGGATCATCCCACCTAACATGGTGTTACGCTTACCGATAATCTTAGCAGTGGCTGGCGTCAAAACAACGGCAACCAAGGCAACTAATTGCAAACTCAAAACTAATGAAGCGATACTTGCATCGTGCATGTTGTACTTGAAGAAATAAACCGTAACTTGTGAACGGGTTTGCATCCCCAACCAGTAAATGAAGTTGATGAAGATGATGATGGCCCATGGCCAGTTCTTACGAAGCGCTTTCAAAGATTCCTTAATTGGAATTGATTGACGAGAGCTCTTGGTTTGAACCCGTTCGTGCGTGTTCTTGAACACGATTCCGAAGAGAATGACAACGATAACCCCAACGATCAACGCCCAGATAAACCAGCCGTGAGCGCTAGTGGTTGAACCGCCGCCGAAGAAGGCAACCATCCCTAAAGTGATCCCAGTGATGATTGTGGCCCCAGCAGTTCCCATAAATTGACGAATCGTTGATAACGTGACCCGTTCTTGTGGGTTACTTGTTAATGATGGCAAAATTGAAGTAATGGGAATGTTAACCGCTGAGTAGAGAATATCAACACCAATGTAAGTCACGTAAGCCCAAATCAACTTACCCGTTAAACTCAAGTTTGGTGTGGTGAACACTAACACACAGAAGACGGCAAACGGAATCGAGAACCATAACCAGTACGGCCGACTCTTGCCCCACTTGGTATGCGTATGGTCAATCATGATTCCCCAGAATGGACCATCAAACGCATCGACGATCCGAGCAACTAAGAACAAAGTCCCAACGGCTGCCGCACTGATACCGAAAGTATCGGTGTAGAAGATCATTAGGTACGTCCCAACCATTTGGAAGGACAAGTTACATGCGAAATCGGATAAACTATAGGAGAAACGTTCCTTCCATGCGACCTGATTCTTTTGATCAGCTGGCACATCGGACGGATTTGAGACATTTTGACTCATAATCAACACCTCGTGTTTGTATTGGATGATTAATAAATTCAACTTTCTAAAGGAAATCCTACTGTAACCGCTTTCGATTGTCAAGATTATTTTAAAAGTCAATTAACGTCAAATACCGTCTATATAATGAAGAAACCGGTTTATTACAAAATAAAAATTCTTGAAAGCGTTGACAAAACAGCGGTTTCAATTTACACTAATCGTGATAATTAATAAATTCAATTTCTAAATACCAAATTTAAGAGGTGCTTTTTGAATGAAGTTTACTGATGGTTACTGGCTAGACCGACCTCAATATGAGATTCAGTCACCAAAAGAAGTCTATGAATTTGATAAGACCGACGATAAGTTAACGTTATACGCCCCATTCAAGTATATCAACGAACGTGGCGATCAACTTAACCTCGGGATGTCAACGATCGAGTTAACGTCTCCTATGGAAGGCGTTATCGGTGTTAAGTTAATCCACTTTGATCAAGAACAGAATGGTCCTTCGTATCAATTGGAAAATGAACAACCAAACATCGATATCAAAACGACCGATTCAGAAGTTTCCTTAACTTCTGGTTCATTGACCGTTAAAGCCCCATACAAAGGCCACTTCGAACTCGACTTCTTGCACGATGGCAAGACCATTACTAAGTCGATGGAAAAGGCTGAAGGCGTCATCTTAGATAAGTCAACTGGCAAACACTACATGCGTGAACAACTTTCCATGGGTGTTGATGAGTTAATTTACGGCTTAGGCGAACGCTTTGGTTCCCTTGTAAAGAACGGCCAAACTGTTGACGTTGTCAACAAAGATGGTGGGACTGGTAGCGAACAAGCTTACAAGAACATTCCATTCTACTTAAGTAGCGAAGGCTACGGGGTATTTGTTAACCAACCTGAAACCGTTTCGTTTGAAGTGGCTTCTGAAAACGTTGACCGGACGCAATTCAGTATCGAAGGCGAATCACTTCAATACTTCGTCATTGATGGCCCTACCCCTAAAGAAGTGCTTAACAAGTACACCCGCCTGACTGGTAAGGTTTCCTTGCCACCAGCATGGTCATTCGGCCTCTGGTTATCAACTTCATTCACCACTGATTACAGTGAAGAAACCGTTTTGAAGTTTATCGATGGCATGGCAGAACGCAACATTCCGCTAGACGTCTTCCACTTTGACTGCTACTGGCAAAAAGGGTTTGAATGGTGCACATTGCTCTGGGATCGCGATCAATTCCCAGATCCAGAAGGTTTGATCAAGAAGATCCACGACCGCGGCATCAAAGTCTGTGTCTGGATCAACCCATACATCGCTCAAAAGTCCGTCCTCTTTAAGGAAGGCCGCGATAATGGTTACTTCATCAAGCGTAAGAACGGTACGGTTTGGCAATGGGATCTCTGGCAAGCTGGCAACGGCTTCGTCGACTTCACTAACCCAGACGCCGTTAAGTGGTACCAAAGCAAGTTAAAGGCCCTGCTTGACATGGGTGTTGACTGCTTCAAGACCGACTTTGGTGAACGGATTCCCGTTGACGATGCTGTCTTCTTCGATGGCTCTGATCCAAAGCGCGAACACAACTACTACACTTACCAGTACAACGAAACGGTCTTCAGCCTGATTCAACAAGAAAAAGGCGCCGACCAAGCGACGGTATTTGCTCGTTCAGCAACTGCCGGTTCACAAAAGTTCCCAGTTCACTGGGGTGGCGACTGCTTGAGCCGTTACAAGTCAATGGCTGACTCCCTTCGTGGTGGCTTGTCATTCTTGCTTTCTGGCTTTGGCTTCTGGGCTCACGATATCAGTGGGTTCGAAGAACAAGCAACGCCTGATCTGTACAAGCGTTGGACCCAATTTGGCTTACTGAGTTCCCACTCCCGTTACCATGGTAGTGGCCAGTACAAGGTGCCGTGGGTCTTTGATGAAGAAGCTGTCGACAACACTCGTAAGTTCGTTGACTTGAAGTTGTCATTGATGCCATACCTCTTCGATGAAGCGGTTAACACCAGTGAGACTGGTACGCCTCTCATGCGTCCCCTCTTCTTGGAATACGCTAACGATCGCAACACTTACCACCTTGAACAACAATACATGTTAGGTAGCAAGTTGTTGGTTGCCCCAATCTTCAACGCTGAAGGCGACGTTCGTTACTACTTGCCAGCAGGTCGTTGGACTAACATCTTGACTGAAAAGACGTACGACGTGGCTACCGGTGAATGGTTCTCCGAAAACTACGATATGTTGACCTTGCCTGTTTTGGCTCGCGAAAACAGCATCCTGTTACGGAACCCTAACGCTAAGCACGCGCAATACGATTACACTGACGCTCCTGACATCAACATCTACGAACTCGCTGACGGTGCAACTGCCACGACTCGCGTTGTTGATCAAAAGGGTAAGGCTGCTGGGAACGTTTCAGCTACTCGTCAAGGCAACACTGTGACGGTTAAGGCTGACGGTCTCAAGGGTAGCTCAAAGGTTTACGTCCACGCTGACGGTGCTGTTAAGGAATTCAAACTTGATGGCCAATCTGGTGAATTTAACCTTTAATATCTGATTTTAAAAAGTGGTTCTTCCTGTGAGAGGAACCACTTTTTTTGTGTCTCCTGATAAGTTTGTGCAGTTCTCCCCTTTTCGCATTACCACCAAAGTATCGTTATTTGCCCCCTTACTTCAGCATAATCATCAACTAAAATAGTTTGCCATTTTCTAGACAAATCAAACGACAAACCAATGATAAAGCTATATACTATTAGTAACCATAATCGTTACTTTTTCAGTTTTATAGTAACGACTAACTGGCCGGATCTTTGGAGGATTCTACAAATAATGCGCAAGGGGAGCATTCATATGACAAATGAAAAAGTACACTACAAGATGTATAAGGACGGGCGTACTTGGGTTTTTGCGGCGATTACCGTTGCCACGTTAGGACTGGGAATCGTAACGGGTACTGGGGTAACCGCACACGCAGATAACACAGATACCGGTGTAACGGCTACGGGAGCCACTGACACCACGTCTGGAACGACCGCGACACTTGGCGGCTCGAGTTCATCGGCTGATAACAGCGGAACTGTCGATAACACGGCTACTCAACCGGTAACACCGGCTGAAGTACCAGTTGATTCAACGACATCAACTGATCCTACAGCAGCAACCACTACGGCCACACCGACTTCAGCGCCACAAGCAGCAGACACACAAACTACGCCTAAATACGTGGGTAATGCGCAGTCCCAACCAGCGATCATTGACCGGAATTCAGGTGAGGCAACGAAGTCTACTGACGGCACTGTTGCAACCGAAGCCGGTAGTAACGGCGTCACCGTTGGCGCCTACTGGACTGCTGAAAATGGCGATGGTGATGTGACGCAAAGTATCAGTTCAGATGGTAACGATAAATCATACTCGACCGTTTCGGCATCGGCGCAAAACATTCAATCGCATTTTACGTTCGGTAACACTAGTACGACT
This sequence comes from Secundilactobacillus muriivasis, assembly GCF_054785195.1. Lineage (NCBI taxonomy): Bacteria > Bacillati > Bacillota > Bacilli > Lactobacillales > Lactobacillaceae > Secundilactobacillus > Secundilactobacillus muriivasis. The sequence continues at coordinate 22,653 of NZ_BAABMI010000006.1, forward strand.
GACATCACCACTGGTGCAGTTTATTTGATTACGCCATACGCCGATTACACGTCGGATATCGCTGATGGTAAAATTGACCCGCATTTTGAAACCAACATGACCGCTGCCGAAGTTGTTGCTAGTTTACCGACTGGATTTACGGCAACCTTCTCACAAAAGGGCGGCCAATATAACATTGCTGCTGATCAACTAACGGATGATCAAGTCGCCACCTTAGTCGCCGTTGAGCTAAAAGGCACGATTGCGGCTGGACAAACGTATGATGTGACCTGGAATCAAAACTTGATTGCGGCTGGTACGGACGGTCGGTATGCGGATACGCATACGTTGTATTTAAGTCCTAATGGCTTGATTCAGCCTGATGCAAGTGCGTATGCTGATGTGGCAACGCAGACGATGCCAGCGGCTGATGGTACTGTCACTATTGGGACCACTTTCGGGAATAGCAAGGTAAGTTCAGATGCCACTCAGACTTCAGACGGCGTCAATGATATTCCAGTTAACGGCTTTGCTTACTTTGACGTGACTGTCGAAGATCCGAATACCATTACCGCAGGCTTTTCACTAGCTAACAACACCGATGATTACAACGCAACTAATGTCTTTTTCATGTTACCAAAACTTTATTCTCCTAATTACAATAACGCTACCAATTTATTTACCGTTGATGCCACTCAAGTCAACGAAAGTACGTTTACGGATGCCTTTCCGAGTGACGTTTCAATTATGTATTCGGTGGAATCTGGTAAATATTTAAGTATGTCGGATATGCTGGCACAGCATCCTGATTTTACGTGGGATCAGTTGCTCGCCTTTCAAGTGCGTGGGACGTTGGCAGCACAGACATCCTATCAAATCAACTTACCACTGGATTACGTTAACCAAGACAAAACTGATTTAATTTCTACCGATGTGAACGCCGCAACAGGTGCTTTTGCCTTCAACGGGGTTGGTGATTATACTGGCGACATTCAAAGTAATCTAAGCCTAACGATGCCCTATGGCCTTCAACTAGATGGTCCCTACTCACCAATTTATGTTAATGCTGATGGATCGTACACCCTGGTTGGTAGTGACTTATTCAACTTGATGCCACAAATCGATAAAGCTGACGTTTTAGTTTCTAACAATGGCAACTATTTCGATGGGACTGCAGCTGACACCACGCTTTATTACGGTGGTTTCTTCTATCTTAAATTAGCTAAACTCCAAGCGATTTTGGCTCAAAATGGCTATACCGTAGAGTTGAACGCCGATGGAACCCCGATGGACGGCTACATGTTTGACACCCTCAATGGCCCCGCAGTCGTTCATGATTCAACGGATGGGACCATCAAAGTCATAGCGGGTGGAACTAACTCCGGCGGTATTTTCGCAGTCATCAAAGTTCTGAACACTCACGATTCAACCGTTCAAGCAACTAAGGACACCACCATCAAGCTAACTGATAATCTTGATGGTGTTGGTCCATCCAACTACTACACGGTTGGCGCTAGTGACGTCACTGCAACCCTTAGCGATCCAGATGGCGTTCTTAAAGATAACGGCGATGGCACATATTCAGTCACAAAACCAGGCCAATACACCGTTACGTACAGTCTCGCCATTTCAGACGCCGTAACAGTCACGAAACAGGCCACGGTCACCGTTGATCCAAAAATCACGTACGGTACCTACACGACGACGCGAACCATTAACTTTGTGAACGACGATGGCACAACGAATACCAACACACCAGTGACGCAAATGGCTACCTACAAAACCACGACGAATCAACTCACTGGTGAAACCGTTTATACGGTTCAAAATGCCTACTACGAGGCTCAAGTTCCCGTTGAGGCAGGCTACAAGGCTGACACGGACACCATCGCACAACAAGCGCTCGGTGCAACAAACGTAATGCCAGCCGATTCAACGATCACGGTAAATTATCAGCCAACGTACACGTACGGCTCAGCCACCTCAACACGGACAATCAATTTCGTCAATAGCGATGGCACAACCGCCAGTGCTGCGCCAATCGTTCAAACCATTACCTACAAGACGGCAACTAAGGATGCCACTGGTGAAACGGTCTACACGCCGGCTGGCGCCTACTATGAAGTTTCAGTGCCAACGCAAACAAACTATACGCCTCAACAAGCGACTGTAGCACAACAAGCCGTTGGTGCTAGCACTACTGCCCCTACCAACACCACGGTAACAGTAACGTACGACCCAACTTCAACTTACGGCACCGCCACTTCAACGCGGACGATCAACTTCGTCAACGCGGATGGCACGACTAATTCACAGGCACCGGTCGTTCAAACGATTACCTATAAGACGGTCACGAACGCCGTTACTGGCGAGACCGTTTACACACCACAAGGGGCTTACTATCAATATCAAGTTGCATCTCAAACAGGCTACGCTGCTGACAAACAGGTGATTGCGCAAGAAGCCGTTGGCGCAACCAATGTGGCACCAACTAATTCAAACGTGACGGTTACCTACACACCAACTTACACGTATGGCACAGCGACCTCAACGCGGACCATTAACTTCGTGAACAGCGATGGTACTACCAGTGTTGACCCAATCGTCCAAACCATCACCTACAAGACGGCGACTAAGGAGGCCACTGGCGAAACAGTTTACACCCCAACCGGTGCCTATTACGAAGTTACAGTGCCAACTCAAGCAAACTATACGCCTCAAACCACAACGATTTCACAACAAGCCGTTGGTGCTAGCATCGCTGCTCCTGCCAATACTACGTTAACGGTGACGTACGACCCAACTTCAACTTACGGTACCGCCACTTCCACACGGACGATCAACTTTGCCAACGCGGATGGCACGACTAATTCACAGGCGCCGGTCGTTCAAACCATCATCTACAAGACGGTTACGAACGCTGTTACTGGCGAAACCATTTACACGCCACAAGGCGCTTACTATGAATACCATGTTTCGCCTCAAGACGGTTACGTTGCAGATCAAAAAGTAATTGCCCAAGAAGCCGTTGGCGCAACCAATATGGCACCAACCAATTCAACCGTGACGGTCACTTACACGCCAACCTACACGTATGGCACAACGACCTCAACGCGGACAATCAACTTTGTAAATACAGACGGTACCGATAACGGTATTTCACCAGTTGTTCAAACGATTACGTACAAAACTGTGACAAGCGATGCAACTGGCGAGACCGTTTATACGCCACAGGACGCTTACTATGAAGTCCAAGTGCCAACCCAGACTGGCTATACCGCCAACCAAACTACGGTCGCTCAAGCGGCAGTCGGGGCACTGGCAACGACACCGGAAAATACAACGGTGACCGTTACCTACACCAAGAACGCGACGACTGACCCAGGTGATGGTGGTTCAACAACTGATCCTGACAATGGCGGCACAACGACACCTGATAACGGTGGTTCAACAACTGATCCCGACAACGGTGGTACGACGACACCTAGTAACGGTGATTCAGCCACTGGCTCTGACAATGGCGAAACGACCACTGCACCGGCCGACAATGATACTACCAGCACTAACGGTGGCTCAACAACCACTGCACCTAGTGAGAATAGTACGGCTACCACACCAGAAAACGGTGACGCAACCACGGTTCCTGAGACTGACTCAACAACTACGGATGAGCCTGATAATGGCACCGTTACAACTAACGATAATTCTCAGCCTACCCGTGTCGATGGGCAATTCGCCAAAGGTGTTGCAACGACATCAAGTGAGCCAACGATAACGACTCAAACTGGTGCTGCTAAGCAAGCTTCGTCAACTGCTCACCTGCCACAAACTAACGAAACCAAGACACAAGCTACTACTATGATTGGAATGTCACTACTAGGCTTAATGAGTGTATTTGGCCTAGCGCGGAAACCTAGACGGAAAGAATAGGTTTAGTCTGAGCTATTGAAAAATACCATGCCTTGAATTTTTAGGCATGGTATTTTTTGTGTGGCATTTTTTTCAAATGGTCACCGCTAAATTTCAACCAACTATTACGACAACGCAAAAAACACGACCTCCCCTACTTTACGGGAAGGTCGTGCTTTTGTTGAATCTGGCTAACGTTTATTTGTCACCGTCGCCATCATCCTTCTTCTTGCGCTTGAAGCCAAACAGTCTCAAGAACGCTAACCCTAATGCTGCCAAACCGGTGACAGGTGCCACTGGTGACGTTGTTTCGTCCGTTTGAGGCAGTTTCTCACCACTCTGGTTAGTTGTCTGAGTTGCATTGGTATCGCTCTTAGACGAGGCCTGCGCCTGATCAGAAGCCGTATTTGTTTCCTCCTGATTCAAGGCCGTCGCATCCAAATGTACACCGTGCGCATGCTGCTCATTTTCAACGGAAAGGTTATCAACTTGATCATTTGCCGAATCAGTGATGATTGTATCATTTGCTGAATCGGTAATAATCGTGTCGTCCTCCGTACCGCTGTCCGACGTTCCGTGTTCGGCTGTGCTATTTGAAGCACTGTCGGATTTACCAGTAGTCGTGCTTTCTGAGCCGCTCACAGCAGTGTCATTGCTAGAATCACTAACGATTACGTCATCGTTTGATGTTGACTCGCTATCGCTCAATCTCGTTGATTCTGAGGTTGATAAGCCAGTCGAATCAGAAGTCGTAACCACATCGGAGTCTGATGAAACTAGACTTTCAGACATCAACCGTGACGATGACTCACTAGCTGAAACGGAAGCTGATATGAAGGTACTTTCCGAAATTGATGCACTAGTGGAAAGCGATTCGGATGCACTGTCTGAAATAGAAATCGAGTTGACATCAGAAAGTGATTCACTAGCCGATGTTGAGGTTGACGTCGATAAGTTATCAGATATCGAATTGCTGTCAGAAATCGAAGTCGATCGTGATAAATTGGCTGCCCGTGATCTTGATGCAGATAAGCTCTCAGACGCAGAGTCGGATGTTGAAACCGATTCGCTGTCGGAGATGGAACCACTTACCGATTCACTATCAGAAACCGAGCCAGATACTGACTCACTATCGGAAACTGAACCACTTACCGATTCGCTATCCGAAACGGAACCAGATATTGACTCACTATCGGAGACCGAACCGCTGACCGATTCGCTGTCGGAAACGGAACCGGATACTGATTCACTATCGGAGATTGAAGCTGACTCACTCACTGATTCGCTATCTGAGATGGAACCACTGACCGATTCACTGTTGGAGACGGAACCAGATACTGATTCGCTATCAGATACTGAACCGCTTACTGATTCACTGTTAGAGATCGAACCGGATACCGATTCGCTATTCGAAACTGAGCCACTCACTGACTCGCTATTTGAAATAGATCCAGATACCGATTCACTGTTAGATACCGAACCGCTCACTGATTCACTATTTGAAACCGAGCCAGATATCGATTCACTGTTAGATGCCGAACCGCTGACCGATTCGCTATCGGAAACGGAGCCACTTACCAATTCACTATTTGAAACCGAACCACTTACTGACTCACTATTCGAAACCGAGGTTGATTGACTGTCTAAAATTGAATCACTGACTGACTCACTGTTTGAAACAAAGTCCGACATCGATGTCGACTGCGAATTTTGCAATGATGTGCTAACTGAATCACTCGTAGACGCACTTCCGGAATCATGTAACGATTTTGATGTGGAATCTTTTAAGCTCGTAAGCTGACTTTCGAACGTGCTGCTAGAATTACTAAGTGACTCACTTGCTGAAACTAAGGCTTCATTTGAAACACTGGTAGAGGTCGAGTTGCTCAATGAATCTTTAGTTGAATCACTTGCAGACCCGCTTAATGAATCCTTGGTTGAATTACTCAATGAGTCCTTAATTAAATCCGAATCCGAAGCACTCGTTGACGCAATGTCGGATAAACTAGCTGAGGTTGATGCATTAACTGAATCTACCTTCGAGATATTTGCACTTAAAGAAGCACTCGTTGAGAGATTGGCACTAAGCGATCCACTTGTTGAAGCACTGGTTGAACTGCTTGCCGAAAGTTTCGTTGATAACGAGCTTGAATTCTTTGTGCTGAGTGAAGCCGATTTGGATGCATTTGTACTATTTTCTTTACTAAGTGAAATAGATCCGCTCGTATATACATTAGTCGATATACTTCTCGACATAACATCACTGCGTGAGCGACTACTAGAATCACTAACTTGCTTGGAGTTAGAATTGCTCGTTGATGCAACAGCTGATTTAGATAGACTTTCTACGTTAGAAAGTGAGAGCGTTGTGGAATCTTTAGCAGAATTGGAAGCACTGTAGGCGTTGGACAACGACGTTTCGTTTGATACATTGGTCGTTGTTGAAGTAGTATCCGAGGTTGTTGCTGAATCGGTATCAGCAGTTGTTGGTGAATCAGTAGTCGAACTAACAGTTGAATCCAACGCTTGATCAAATGCATTAGTCTGAACAACTGCCCCAAACACACTAAGCGATGGCGAACTGACCACAATATCACCAACTGTATAAACAGTGCCATCAAACGCCGTCCCGGTGTCCGGGTTAACCACCTTGTTAGCAGCTTGCATTGCACTAATAATTGTCTGTGTATCTGCGACTGAATACGTAACTTGGGTTTGCCCAGCTGCTAACTGGTTACTGATCAATACATCGACACCTGGAACTGAGATAGTTGTACCTGGAGTATCAAATATATTGTTAACCTTCGAAATGTTGACTGCCATTCCGGCGTACCCGCCCGAATTAATCGTTACTTGTAACTGAGAGCTCGTCGTAAACTGGACAACTTCACCCGTATCACTATTCACGTAAACGTTGCTCCAACCAACAGAAACTTGTCCTTCTGTCTGCGTCGTCGTAAAGTCCTTCACAAACGAAATGGCACTCGCTTCACCCGCAATTGATGAAATTTGAACCGGGGTTCCCGTCAAATGATACAACGCAGAACCCAGTTCTTTACTACTCATAGTGTCGCCAGTATCCGTAGTAGTACCATTCACGTTGCTCGAAGTACTCGACGCAACACTACTGATCACGATTTGGCTCACGTTATTCGCTTTAATGTAATCGCTCAGTTGGGCTAGTTGAGTGGCCGTTAATTCGGCATCACCCTTCAGGCCAACCGTTAACGTGCCCGAATCTGTCACCGTCACTGCAGTAGCTCCTGTAAAACCAAGACTGTCAGTTAAATCAGTTGAAGCCACCGCTTTAGTACTCGTTGCATTTGCTGATAAGGCCGTACTTAAGCCACTCGACAAGTCACTTGTTGAATCGGCCTTAGTTGAGGCCTCATCCGTACTTGCCGTTGACTGACTGTTTTTAGTTGATGCCGAAGTCGTGTCACTACTCGTTGCGCTCGCCGTATCGCTGTTAGTTGTGCTGGCGGTGTCGCTACTGGTGCCACTATCGGTGGTACTAGTCGTCGTGCTTGTGGTTTGACTATCCACACCACTAGCCGATTGCGTCTCACTATCACTACTACTGTCACTCGTGGTCGTACTATCAGTCGTACTGGTCGTGGTACTTTCACTATCGCTGTTACTTTCAGTTGTACTCGTTGTGGTACTTTCCGTAGTGCTATCCACACCACTATCAACTTCACAGGTACTCGTTGAGGTTGAGTTAACGGTTGACGTTGCTGGAATCGTGGTCTTGGACTGCGTTGCCAGCACCTGCCCATCATCAACCTCTTGACTCACCGTTTTACCGGTAGTCGTTGTATCAGCGGACGCTTTCGTTGTAGCAGAAAAAGTCGCCGTTAGCCCCATAAAACCGGTAAACGTCGAAATTGCTGCGTATGCCCAATGCTTGCCGCTCTTGAACATTTTATAGCGGGATTTGCTATTATTTTTCTTAATATCTTGCCGCTGCTTATTGCGTTTCATTTAGCTTCCCCCTTTGCTATCGGACTCCTATGCGTTTGTTAAGCTAAAACATATCTTCATATTAAATAATCATTAAATTACCCTGTTTATATTTAAATTTACATCCTATATATCACATTGGGTATCACCGCTATTATACTTAACTGCGATGAGAAAGTCATTTAAATTACAAGAATTATTAACTGGATAATCAACTTTTTTATTCACTATTTAATAATTAGCTTATCAATTGGGCAGTTAGCAGTCTTTAAAACAGTTGCGGCGTCTTCACTAGCAACGACATGTTGGACGTACTTGACTTCATTCGTTAAAATCGCACGTAAATTGCCCTTCACCTGACCGGCTTCATTTAAAGGTGCCTCTTCAAGGTAAAGTGTATTTTGTGAGGTCGTTTCAGCTAACACACTAAGTTCCAGACCAAGATAACTAATATTAACCTGATCATCCGGCGTTAACCGCTGCGCAAGTTGGGCCCTCATAAACTGAAGTTGCGTATCGTACTGGGTTATCACTTCACGTGTTTCAGGATTTTCAATCGTCACCAAATTTAATTGTCGCTCATAGTAGTAATACCGAATAACTGGGCGTTGTTGATTATCATAGAAACAAATCTCTTGAACCGCATTCCGGTCGTAAAAGATTCGACTAAATAGCTCGCCGTCAAAGGTATACTCTTCAATAAAGTCACGGCCACCATCTTCATTCAGATAGGTCACGCTTTTCACCGCACGCCGAGTATTGGCGTAAAGTTCAACTTCACCGATAACGTCACCTTCACTGATCAGTGAAATTGACCGATCTTGGTTCATAAAAATTTCAGCATCCGTTACGGTTGGAATTTGGTTAAAATACAAATAGTTGCCAGGATAATAAACACGTTGTGTTACCCAGTCAATCAAGTTGTGTCCCTGCGTACCTTCTCGTGATAGCAAGCCACTAAAGCCTGGGTTGGGTGCCAATGTCAGCACCTGACCATTAGTTTGTTGTAACCGGGCACGTTGTTGCTGCCAATTATCAGTCTCTGGTCGGATAATATTCGTTAGTTCATAAAGCATGCATAAGCTCCTTCCACTGATCGGCAATGACGTGATCACGATAATTTTGAATTGAGGCTCGGGTTTCGGCGTGGAGCGCCGAATAATCAGCTGCTAACAATCGGTTGATGCCCGTCACTAATTGGGCAACGTTCCCGTCATTATCATCCCGTTTAAATGGCTGTAAGAATCCGTTCTTGCCATCTTGAATCAGTTCTAACGCACCAAAGCGCGCCGCAAACGTAATTACCGGTAACATGGCATTCAGCGCTTCAATATAGGTCAACCCGAACCCTTCTGAATAGGAGGCTGAAATAAACGCATCGTACCTCGGGTAAATTTTGGCCGACTCATTGGTATGACCCATCATCCGAATATATTCACTAGCATGACAGTCTTTAATTACCTGTGTAAGTTTATTTAACTCGCCACCTTGACCATAAATATCAAGTTCAACTGGCGTCCCAGCATCGTGCACTTGTGCAACGGCTTTAATTGCTAGATCCAAGTGCTTTTCAGCAGCCAGTCGCGACATTGACACCAACTTAAGCGGCTTGCCAAGCGTTGCAGTCGCGTGCTCAGCTACTTCATCCCGGATGCCACCAACGGGAATCGTCACGAACTTTTCAGTGTCATCCGGAAAATCAACCAAGAGATCTTGGCGTTGCAGTTCCGTTGCAACCACCACTCGATCAACCCGGTTTAGGTGAGTCAATAGATACTCGTAATAGTTATTCCACAACGGATGTTTCGGGTCATTTCGGTCAGATAGATGATCAGCATGGATCATTTCAATCAAATGACTGCCCGTTGGCTGATGATTGAACAACGCTGCTTCCGTATTTTCATCCCGGTCAATAATGAAGTTACTGTGACCGCCAAATGCCTGATCAAGGACGTTCAAAAAGTAACGCTGCAGCAGGACTTCATTGCGAAAGAATCGGTGAGCCCCTTGTTCGTTAAACAAGTGAATGTTGCGGATTCGATGATTCTGATGCTCATCTTGGTAGACATCATACATCACTCGGCGTTCACCAGTTGTATCGTCTAATAGTTCAACTCGAGCGGTACCGACTAACAACATCTTTCGATCCGCCGCTGGGTATTTAACTAAATGATCCACAATCCGCATCCCGGCTGAAGTGACTAATTCCCGTTTACGATGCGTATTCGTACTGTCAATCACCGTTGATTTCCGAGTTGTCCCAGTTGGGTTTTTTCCAGTTGTGAGGTAGTCGCCACCAAAGACGAAGTACTCCCACATATTAATCACTTGTTGCGCCGTTAATTGCCATTTTGCCATTGCTTCATGAAGTTCTGGAATCAATTCTGTAAAGACAAAACGGTACGGTAGTTGGGCCTGATCAAACCGGTTCGCTCGATAAAATTGGGCGTGCTCGACACCGGAATTACCGATACCCATGGCACGATTTAGAAAAAAGTTCACGTTGCTCGTCTCCCTTATACATTTGTTGGGTGGAGTAACTCCACTAATTGTTGCGTGGCAGTTTTGGGAACTTGTCCCCAACGCCGAATACGGATAGTGGTTCCCTCGGATAATCGGTGTTGCATTTCCCACACCCGGCTGGTCAAATCATTTAGGGCAATCGTTAACTGAGTCGGGTCCTGAAAAGTCGCTCGCGTGTACGCGCCAATAACCGTAGCGCCCTTCGTATTAACCGGGTAGTTTCGATTGGCCGTGTTGCGACAAGCCACGATCACGTCAAGCTGAGGCGTATCAAATGCCGCTGCAGCCACGCCAATCACATTTCCCATCCAACTGATGCGTTGACTCAGTTCAGCCGGCATCAACACCATCTGATGAAACGTTAATCGGTGATGATTAGTGTTCATCAAACTCAGTTCATAACTGGCAACCTCATCAGGTAAGCTAAACGTCCCTGATAATTCTTGAAACGTCACCTGATCAATCGTTTCACCCTGCTGATCAAACGTGCTCAACTGTGCGTAGACTGATTTGGCTGGAAAAGCTTCGCAGGTCATCGCAAAGTAGTACGTGCGCTGGTGTAATAATAATGGCAATTGCGGCGACGCCATAAGGTAAGCGTCACCCGAACCACGTGATGACCAAGTTCGGATGGCCGTCCCAGGTGGCATCATCGGACACGAATAGCTGACTGTCTCATCAGCTTCAAAACTGACCTGAGCGCCGTAGTTATACGTTTGTCGCAGTTCGCGTGGCCATTTAAAGACACTGACTGTTTCCATGCACCCATCCTCCTTTTGATTAATCTACTTGTCGGCCAAACCCCGTATGCAATAAGTTGTGATACTGATCTAAGAACCAAGTCACAATGCCGTTCGTATCATCGTTATGCCGCCCGGTTAATCCTTTATATAACAATTTAACGTTCGGGAATCGGTGTTTTAACGTTCTAAATAACTCTTGAAAGGCAGTTTGGTCGTAATCGTCTTCCTTCATATAACTGATAGCAAAGGTGGTATTTTCAAAATCACCCGTATTAAACTGCGCCCAAAAGTGGCGGTTGAGCTCCGTCACACCCCGACTATCTGCCCGACCCGTATGCCACAATAGGTTATCCAGTGAGGTTGGGAACCCGCCTGGCCGGTTAATGCGTTCGTTTTCGGCCATTGTTCCCAGATCAACTAATGGTTTACCAACGATCACTGCATACGGTTTGAGCTTCGCGGCGTAGTAAAGTGCGCCGTAAGTCCCCATGGAAAGGCCTGATAGAATCAATTGATCGTGCGTAAACCCTAATTGATCTAAGTACCCATCGATTGTTTTAACTAAGTCTGCTTCAAGCTGAGCGCTTCCCATGTAGAAGCCGCCCCCTTCAAGTCGCGGATCGCCAATGAGCAAGAACGGACTTCCTAAGCCTTGCATCATGAAGGCCCCTTCAAACCCTTCAGCGGTTCGGTACCCGGAAAAGTAAATGTTCAATGGTGGCTTCATATCACCGGGATTAAAGTACACCAGTAGCTCCGTACGCATCTTAGCTTGATCAACGACCCGAACCCCACCGGGCATTAATTCCCCCCGTTGCCGACGTGATCGTCGAAAATGGCAATTACCGATACTGATTTGTCCCGTTCCCTGTGCCCAAACTGTGACATACACGAACTGAACTTTATCAGATTGGGGTAACTGAAATGGTTCTTGAAGATCATCGAAGGTCTTTTCAATGACTTTATTAACCTGATTCGTATCTCGATCAACAAGGTAAAACTTAAAACTAATCGTCACATCACCGCTCAACACCGCCGCTTCCGGTAGTACCGTCACTTGGTAATCGGTCATCACGAAGCCCCGCTGACGCCAATTTAATAATTGTTGGGGCTGTTGCCCAAAACTGCCGGTGTAGAGCATTCGATTATGTCCCTCTTGCCGGACTTGCCCGGTAAAGTTAGGCGTAATTCGAACTTCGTCAAAGTTCAACTTGTAACCGGTTTGGCCACCGAAGTAGTCATCGTTAATCGCGTGAGCAACCGTTTCTGGCTGCAACAAGGCCATCGCCTGAGCCGCTTTTACATCTAACAACGCTTCAATGTCTGGTGCTAAAACGAGGTGTTCATCATAAATAACTTGATACGCGGGTAACTGTGCGACTAATTCGGTATCGTCCAACAATCGTGATCCCGGTGCAATCAGAAAAATTGCCGTTCTAAATCCCGGCTTTAACCGACCATCTTCAAATGGCGCTAACTTGTTATCCGCATCAACCACTCGGTCATTAGCAATCCAGTAATACTTAAACTCTGGTGCCAAAGTATCGGATAAATCACAGCGAAGACCACCAATTTGAACCACTTTAATTGTCCGCATCCGTCATGACCTCCTGCCATCGTTCAATTAACCGTTCATCTGAGAAACGTTCCATTTTGGCAACGCTGTAAACCAGAGATTCATTCCAGCGGCGAAGGCCGTCCAAAAAGTAGGCTAATCCCCAGCCAACTTCGTTCAAATCATGGATCACGAGTCCGTTTTTACCAGTCGTCACGTACTCCGTTTTTGCCCTGACTAACTGTGGTACCCCAGTACTGATGGCCGCAAGTTGAATAAACGGATCAATTTGAGGGCTTAAATCAAGTAACAACCGGGCTTCGTCAAGTGCCGCCCACATCGTCTTGTGGTCGTCAATTCCTCGTAAGTGAATTCGGCGAAGAAACTTGGCCGCCGTTGTCACTTGATCCCAGTTTTCAGTTTTCTTTAATTCATCTAGTTCATCTGCCTGTTCACGTGTTAACGTCTGTTGATCCTTAGCGTCCAAATACCCTAACACAGTTTCAATCGCTGCGTGGTCTTCAGCAACGTTAAACGTGTCGTCAACGAATCGTTGAACAACAGCATTAATGGTTGTGCCATTATCATCAGTGCTTGCCAAAAGAACAACCGCATCGTTTGACAGCATTTCAGTCAAAATTTGCCGGGTAACAACTTCCTGAGCCGCATCGACAAGATCGGTTGCCCGCCAATAAATGACCAGTTGTGACAGTTCATTACTGTGGCCTAACGCTAATCGACTGCTATATGGTGAGAGTAAACGCAACGGCTTTTCCAGTAACAGTGCCCAATCAGCTAATGCCCGTTGGACTGCTCGACTGGCACCCATATCCGTGGCAATTACGGCGTGGGCTACCGACGTCATCCGGTGCAAAACATCGTCAGTGTACGTCACCCGTGATTCACCGCTTCCCACTAAAATATCGTAAGGCGTTAGCGCCAGAACCTGCGTACTAGGATAGTTAAATCCTGCTCGGTAAACTAAAATCGTGAACGTTTCGGCCTGTTGGTGTGCTCGTTTAGCGGTAAATTCATCGAGTAACGGTTGAAATGCATCATAATGAGCATGCTGAAACCGGCGCTGTTGGCCAGGTGCAACCGTAATGCCATCCGCATCCGTCTTCGTTAACACAACGTCGCCAAAGGCGTTAAACAGCGTCTGCACCTCACCAGTTGGCTGTAAATCACGCCGCCAGCTCAGAAAGCCTCGATCATCAAACTGATCGATCTGGGTTGGCTGGCCCTGTGAATCATACCGGGTAACCTGATCCAGGTAATCATCTGGTGTATACGTGCATTTCGCATAGCGCACCCCTTGAACGTAAACTAATACAGCACCCGTTCCCGGCACAAATTCAGCATTTTCAGGCCAATCGAGATCCTCTACCGCTAACGGGATCCCATCTTGAATCGGGATATCGGCGATTGCATCGTAGACGTTCCACCACGGCATCTCAAGTTGATTGATCTGCTCTAACTGGTGGCGCAAGTGCGGCATTAATTGGAGGGTCACCAACGTATACGGTTGCTTCGTCCGTTTCAACATACTAGCAACGTTGGCTGAGATATCGTCTTCAAACGCCGACGTTAAGCTTTTCCACGGCGTAATTAAATCAATCATGCAACGTCCCTCCCGTTCATCAAATTAAATCGTACTGCCCCTTAAAGTACAGGGCACGAATCTGATCAAATAAATTATCCAAAATCGTGACTAGAATGAATAGGCCACTAAAGAAGAAAGCTAAGTTCCCATAACCCGGTACATACAGTCCAATAATCAGTGGAATCGCCGTGACTGCTACTAAGAAACAGTTGCCGGCAAAGATCATGATTAAGAGCTTATGCGTCAGGTATTTTTCCGTCTCACGCCCCGGGATAACGTTGTAAATGTAGTCGCCACTCTCCTTAAGGTGCCTAGCTGTTTCACTAGGTTGGAAATTAACAAACCCGAACCCATATCCTAGTATGCAAACCACGAGACTGTACATTGCGATGCCGTAGTAAGTATGATAGCTGAAAAGTTGATTAATAATAAAGTTCGTCACTGCATAACTCCCAATTCCTTCATGCCGCAGATAAGTTGGCAACACAAATAGTGAAATTGAAAACATGAACGGCATCGCCCCACCTGGTAATAGCCGAACTGGGATGTACGACTTGCCATAAGAGTTAATGATACTAGTTCGTTCAACTTCGATTCGAAGCTCTGCTTGATAAATAAAAATCGCCACGATCAAGAAGATGATCACCGAAGCAATCAGCGTTGCCGTACTCTTCGGCGTAAAGATGAAGTGGTCGTTACTATTAGGACCGTTTTCCAACATATTTGGTAAATTTTGAACAACAGTTGGCACGATTAGTAACACCGCACCACCAATACCACGTCCCGTGTTGACGTCTGACAGCCAAACCACCAGCATCGCCCCCGCTGTTAACGTGAACACCAAAATCAATAAGCTATCAAATTGGGAAATAATGGTAACGGGTTTTACAGTTTTTTGAATCATCAACGCCATTTGAAGCGCTTGCGCCAACGCAAAAGCCAGCGTCAAGCACCGTTGAATCACATTTGACGTTCGTTCCGTCAAATGCCGTGTCCCCTCCGGATTCACCATCGTAAACACCGACCAGAGGATCTTACTCGTCATGTACGGCGCAACCCCCAGTGAAAACAGGGTCGGCACCGACATTTGCCCACCGGTAGCGTACCCGAAGAACTGTAGCGCCCGGTTTTTTTGGAGTAACGCTTCGGCGCTCGAAATATCAACTACTGGAATGACCAGTTGGCGGCCAACTTCCACGATCAATAAGATAAAGATACTCCACATACAGCGCCGAATTAGATCTCGCTTGTTGTTCATGCCATGCTCATCCCCGTCTCGTTACAGTTTATGGAAAATCAACGTCCATCGTGCCATCTGAATTGATCGTAAACGTTGATAACATTAAGTTACGTAAAGCAGTTTGCCAAAACGCATGCGTCATTTGTTCAAAGGATAACCGCGCATCGCGTTGGTACTCGTAGATAGGATTCCGCGAGCCTTGCGCGCGACTGTTGACCACTTGACGTAACTGTTGTAGGTTATCGACCTGTTCGATCCAAACGTGGTCGATGGCCTTTAAAATCGATAGTTTTTCAAAATACAAAAATTGATCTGCTGCCCCAAACCGCTTTTGTTGCAGTGCCAGTCGCTGTTCTACCACCGTTTTCAGGTAGCTTGCCAACTGAGGGCCACCCGCCTGCCAGTTTTCCCACAGCGTTGATCGGTCGTAGTTGTAGTCAACATTATTGAACAAGTAATCTAAGATACCTTCAAAAGTCAGCGGATCCTGCCGGTTAGGTGTTAGTAACGTCGTCAATGCTCGGTCACAGAGTTTTGCAACGAGGCCATCCACGTCAGCTTGATCCATGACTTTGTTTCGAAATTGATAAATCGTTTCTCGTTGCAACCGGAAAATTTCGTCAAATTGGAGTGTCTGTGACCGTGCACCCCGCTGACCGTTAGCAGCAATCGATTGCACATCTCTGACGAGGTTTTTGAACCGTTTTTTTGTCAAGGGTTGTCCTTCTGGTCGTTTACCAGTCGCCACCTGCTGCTCGTATTTGACCCGGGCGCGTTTGACCCAAGCTGGACCGTTTTCAAGAACCACTTTGTCTTCCAGTGACACGTAGAAGTGACTTTCACCAGGCGCACCTTGACGCCCTGCCCGGCCCTTCAATTGCTGGTCGATTCGTTGACTATCCATCGGTTCGGTCCCAACAACTAGCAGACCGCCCATTTCTGGAACACCCTTACCAAGTTTGATGTCGGTTCCCCGACCTGCCATCGAAGTTGCGACCGTAATCGAACCAGGCTGACCTGCTTCAGCGATGATATCCGCTTCCTTACCGACACTTCGCGCGTTCAGCAAACTGTGCGGAATACCTTCCTTCAATAGAATATAGGAGTATAACTCCGACATCGAGACTGAGCCAGTTTCGATCAACACAGGCCGGTGAATTGCATAGGCCTCCTTGATTTTGGCCAGTGAGGCGTAAATCTTTTCCTCATTTGTGATATAAAGTTGATCCGGATGATCCTTTCGAATAACCGGTTTATGCGTTGGTACTTGAATGACATC
Organism: Secundilactobacillus muriivasis; assembly: GCF_054785195.1. NCBI lineage: Bacteria > Bacillati > Bacillota > Bacilli > Lactobacillales > Lactobacillaceae > Secundilactobacillus > Secundilactobacillus muriivasis. The sequence continues at coordinate 39,447 of NZ_BAABMI010000006.1, forward strand.
TAAGTTATACGTTTCCCGGAATTCACGTACGTCCGTCTTTGCCGTCCCGGTCATGCCGGATAACTTGTGAAACATTCGGAACAGGTTTTGGTACGTGATCGACGCCATTGCCCGTGATTCAGAGGTAATTGTGACGCCTTCCTTAGCTTCAATCGCTTGGTGTAATCCGGCATGCAGCTTCATCCCTGGCAATTTCCGACCATTTTCCCGGTCGATCAACGTTATCTCGCCGTCTTCACACACGTAGTCACGCCCCTGATACATCAGGTAATTAGCCCGCATCGACAAGACCAAATGCCGGTACAGCTCAGCCCATTTTGGTGACAGTAAGCCACTAATACCAAAATAGGTTTCAATCGTATGGATGCCGCGTTCAGTAAACCAAGCGTTCTGGGTATCGTCACTCATTTCGATATCAAGGTCGTCACCAACCTCTAGTAATTTAACGAGTTTATCAACCGACTCATAGTAGTTCGATTGCACCCGAGGCGCACCAGAAATCACCAACGGAATCTGGGCCATATCCAGCAATACCGCATCGATTTCGTCAACCAGCGCATAGTGAAACCGTTGAATAAACTGATCATCTTCGCTAGAAGCCAAGTTATCCATCAAATAGTCGAAGCCCAAAGCACTGTGGGTCGTATACACCACGTCGGCGCTATAGATTCCCTTCTTATCCAGTTCGCTCGTGTCTAAGTCATCAACTTTTTCGTCCGCTGCACCAGCGGAAACAGTCAGACCAAGCCATTCGTAAACCGGCCCGATTTCTTCCGCGTCCCGATTCGCCAAGTAGGCGTTAGCAGTGATCAGATAGTTACCGGGTCCCGTTAAACCATTTAAATACAGCGGCATCGTGGCCGTCAGACTTTTTCCTTCCCCAGTCTTCATTTCAGCGATGTCGCCGTAGTAGAGCACAATCGCCCCGGTAACCTGATTAAGGTAGGGTTCAAGCCCTAAGACGCGCCGATCCGCTTCTCTAACCACGGCAAAAGCCTCCGGTAACAAGGCGTCTAACGCCGTTCCCGAAGCTAATCGTTGTTTAAATTCAGTTGTTTGCGCCTTTAGTTCTGCGTCACTCATAGCGTGATACTTGGGTTGTAACGCCACAATATGGCGCGCCAAACGTTCGTACCGTTTCAAAATTGGTCGTTTCCACCGCCATTTGATTGCCATGTCGCTTCCCCCTCATCAACAGTCACTAGTTGGGTTAAAAATCGTTGACCCCATCAACCGAACCCCAGTGGCATACTTTGCGCTTACTGTCGTTGAGCAACCGTTATGGTTACGCAATGCATCGTGTTCGTCGTCCCAACAAATGCCGAATTGGTATCTTTGATTTTCAAGTCCAATTCAGATAAGTTAGCCGACCTTCTAGTTTTAACTATATTATACTTAGCATAAATAGACAAGGTGTAATTCACCGTTTCGGTAAGCGTTCTAGTTCTTGATATAACAAGCTTTCTAAATTAAATCAACCTGCTCATCATGCATCAATTAACGACATTAACTTCACTGCATTTTCATCACCCATCCATGGTAAAATAGTGGTGACAACTGGAATGCCTGATTCTTTCCAAAGAAAGCCGTGTATTAGCCACTATGAATAAACCCGATAATAAAAAACTACTCAGTAAAGATATCGATGACCGCTTTAAATCTGAAAAAAAATTCGTTCACGATCCTGACCGCCAAAGTAACGGTCGCTTCCAATTCGTTCAACTCACCATCGGCATCATCATGGCAATCGTCGCCATCGGCGGGATTGTCATTGGTTTGATTACACTGCTGTAACTGCATCTTTTTCAACGAGCTCGGTCTTTGTCGAACTCATTTTTATACTGTCGTTTGTGTCCAGCGTAAGTGTGCGGAGCGAGACGGGTTGAGCGCGTAATGTAAGGGGCTTCGGTGAAAGCGCCCGGGTCTGGCGGTTTTATCGAAGCCCCTTACATGCAGCTCTCAGTCTCGCGCAGCACGACCCGACAAAGTCTGGAAGCCTATCTGGTCATTCGGCGTGGTGACCAGAAAGCGCGTGGCTGGCAAGTTTCTGCAATGTCAGGAGCCCTAGAAATAACAGTTTAAGTGGCGCCGAATTTCGTAGCCTGAATGAGCGCTTTTCAATGCGGCTTTGGCGAGCGAAGCGACGACAAACAGCCAACACCCCAATCGCACTCAACACTTACGCCGGACACAATCGACAGCAATAAAAAGAAACGAACTCGCCATTCCCAAGACGAGTTCGTTTCTTTTTATATTGCAAGTTTGAATGTTTATCGAAAGGCTGTTAACTAGTCGTTTGCGCGACGGTAGTCTAACAGTTGTTCGCTGATACCTTTGGTTTGCTCGTAAACTTGAGCGTAAATCTTGTGGAGTTGTTCATACTTCTTGGCGTTTTCAGGGTTTGGCAAGTAAGCTTTGCCGAAGTGCACGAATTTTTCGGCACATTCTTGGAAGTCTTTGAACCAGCCCAAACCAACGGCGGCCATCATAGCAGCGCCCATGCCTGGTCCCTGTTCGTTAGTCAAGCTGACAACCTTCTTGTTGAAGATGTCGGCTTGGATTTGAAGCCAAAGTTCACTCTTGGCGCCACCACCGATGGCAACGACCGTGTCGAAGTCACCGTTGTGTTCGTCGTAGATGTCCATGATGTCACGGAATGAGAAGATGATGCCTTCCAAGACGGCCCGAACGAAGTCAGACTTTTGGTGAGTCCCATCAACACCGGTGAAGCTCCCACGGATATCAGCATCCGCGTAAGGGGCCCGTTCACCAACGATGTATGGCGTGTACAGCAAGCCATTTGCACCGACAGTTGACTTGCCAGCACTGGCAACCATGTCGTTAAATGACGTGTCTTGCGCAAACGTCCGCTTGAACCAGTTCAATGAGTACCCGGCAGCCAACGTCACACCCATAGAGTAGTAAGAATCTGGAATAGCGTGATCTTCAAATTGAAGAACGCCATGGTAATCAACAGTTGGGTCTTCCTCGTACTTCAACACAACCCCTGATGTCCCGATACTTGAAAGGACCATGTTAGGTGATAAAATACCAGCGCCAACTGCCCCAGCGGCGTTATCAGCAGCCCCACCGAAGACTTCGGTGTGGGTGTCCAAACCAGAGAAGATGGCGTAACTGTCGGAAATCTTGCCGGCAGAATCAATTGAGCGCATCAATGGTGGGCACATGCTCATTGGAATGTCGAAGGCGTCACAGATAGCTTGGCTCCATTGGCCAGCCTTAACGTCCAGTAAAACAGTCCCAGTAGCATCAGAGTAGTCCATGCCCAATTGACCAGTCATCCGGTAACGAACGTAGTCTTTTGGCAGCAAGAAGGTCTTGGCCTTAGCCCAGATGCTAGGTTCGTTTTCCTTAACCCAAAGCATCTTAGGTAACGTAAAGCCTTCAAGTGGTTTGTTCTTGGTGATGTCGATAAATTCATCGCCTAACTTAGCGGTGATTTCTTCACACTGTTTCGTGGTCCGAGTATCGTTCCACAAGATAGCTGGGCGTAATACTTGGTTGTTTTCGTCCAATAAAACTAACCCGTGCATTTGACCTGAGAAGCTGATTCCGGCAATTTCTGCTGGCTTGATGTGGTCGTTCAAAATTAAACGAACAATCGCAACCGTTGTGCCTGAGACCCAGTCTTCTGGGTTTTGTTCACTGTAACCTGGGCGAGATTGGATCAATGGATAATCGTAACTTTGTTGCGCAACGATTTCACCATCACGGTTCATGGCTGAGACTTTAACGGCACTGGTACCGAGGTCAACGCCTAATACGTATTCGTTCATGTTGATACTCCTTTTTGGTTGTGGTTTTGATTAAGTGACGTGTTCTTTGAGTTGGTGGTTGTAGCTGACACAATTATTGGTCATCCATAGCCTGCTGTTGCCTATTTACAGCGTGTTATGGGCGACGAGCATTGCTGTTACATTTATTTCGGCGCTTGTTAGCTTTTAAGTGTCAGTAGTATGTTGACTCACTTGTGAGAGGCTTCGCTGACACCTTTCTCAGACTACTGCGCCGAAACGTGTTCCAGAAAGCAGACTGCTATGTGCAGGGTGACTCAGGCAATAGGGCCTAAAACCCAGGCCCCATTGCCTGAGTCACCCTGCACGCCGCAGTCTAATCGCTTTCTTCCACACTCTTAACAAAAAGCAGCCCGCAGACTATGGGGTCTACCAGCTGCTTCCAGTATTTAACCATTCATTATTAATTAACTTAGATTATTTGCTCAAAGTATCAACGATGTAGTGGTTGATCGTATCCTTGACTTGTTCCAAGTGATCTGAGTGCGTTGCGGCACGGAGGTCTGCTTGAGTCTTATCAAGTGAGTAGGCTTCAAGGCTTTGGAACGTTGCCTTGCCGCTTTCGATTTCAGCACCGACACCTGACTTGTATGAGCTGTAACGCTTAGCAACTAAGTCGTCTAAGACGCCATCTTCCTTCATCTTCATGGCAACCCGTAGGCCGGCAGCAAAGCTGTCCATCCCAACGATGTGGCCGTAGAACAAGTCGTTTGGTTCGAATGATGAACGACGAGGCTTAGCATCGAAGTTCAAACCACCGCGAGGGCCGATTCCACCAGCTTGAACGACTTCCCACATTGCTGCAGTAGTTTCGTACAAGTTTGAAGGATATTCATCAATATCCCAGCCAATCAACTTGTCACCTTGGTTAGCATCCAATGAACCAAGTAAGCCGGCTTCACGAGCAACACGGATTTCGTGTTGGTAAGTGTGACCTGCTAAGTTAGCATGGTTACCTTCCAAGTTCAACTTGAAGTCTTTGTCCAACCCGTATTCCTTCATGAAGGCAATCGTGGTTGCGGCATCAAAGTCGTATTGGTGAGTCGTTGGTTCCTTTGGCTTTGGTTCGAGCAACATTTGGGCATCGAAGCCAATTTCGTTGGCGTAATCCTTAGCCATGTGGAACAACTTAGCAGCGTGTTCTTGTTCTAACTTCATGTTTGTGTTCCAGAGTGATTCGTAACCTTCACGGCCGCCCCAGAAGACATAGTTTTCAGAACCGACGCGCTTCCCAATTTCAAGACTATGCTTCAATTGAGCAGCTGAGTAAGCAAAGATGTCAGCGTATGGTGAAGTACCAGCACCGGCAACGAAACGAGGGTTAGTGAACATGTTCGAAGTGTTCCAGAGTACCTTCATGCCAGAAGTCTTTTGGTAGTCCACGATCTTGTCAACGATCTTGTCCAAGTTAGCGTTGGTTTCACGTAATGTGTCACCTTCGGGCGCTAAGTCACGATCATGGAAGCAAAGGAAGTCAACGCCTAACTTACGGTAGAATTCAAATGCGTAATCAACCTTAGCTAAAGCGCTGTCCATTGGGTCACTGTACTTATCGTATGGGCGAATAGCAGTACCATCACCGAATGGGTCGACCAAACGTTGGTCAAATGTGTGCCAGTATGCAACTGAGAAACGAAGCCAATCGCGCATCTTCTTGCCGCCGATTACTTCATCAGGGTTGTAGTAGTGGAATTCTGCACCTGATCCTAAATCTTTGTTGCCAACATACTTAATGTCTTTCATATCCCATAAATCTTCAGACATTTAAAAAGCCTCCTCATAGTTTTAAAGATTACTTTTAATTAGTTTGTTCATACAACCAACTCACAAGACTTAGTATAGCGCTTACATCAAAGATTGCAACCCCTTTTGGCCAAAAAAATAGTGGTGAAACGTTGAAACCGTTGGTGTTAAGGGACTTTTACGAACAATAAAAAAATTCACTTTACTAAAAGTTTTAGTGCAGTGAATTAGATTGGTTAAATTCGTGGTTACGATTTAACTATTTTAGATAAGAATTGGATTGTTTTTGCGGTACGGACCGGTGTGCATCTTGTCATTTCGGCTTGGATTTGGAATAGACTTTTCTGGAACGTCTGGTTGTGGTTTGGGACTTGAGCGTAACAAGCTCTGCAAAACTGAGGCTTGCGTATAAAAACGTCCAAGCAAGACTGGCCAAAGGCTCGCTCTTGCTATCGAGAGTTTCTGGCGACGTTCATTGCTATTACTTTGTTTTCGGCGCCTTTTAGGCTTTAGTTGGCAATGATCGATAACATTTTGGAGTTTGTTGACGTTACTGTTTTGATTAGCCTGCGCCGAAACGAGTTCCAAAAGACAGGGAGTTAACATGTAAGGGCGCCCAAGCAAGACTGGCCACAGCCCGGCCCTGACACAAAGAGTTTCTGGCGACGCTCATTGCTATTACTTTGTTTTTGGCGCCTTTTAGGCTTTAGTTGGCAATGATCGGTAACATTTTGAAGTTTGCTAACTATAACCGCTTTAATTAGCCTGCGCCGAAATGTGCTCCGCAAAACTGAGAGTTGCATATAAGGGCGCCCAAGCAAGACTGGCCAAAACCCGGCCAGTCTTGCTTGGGCGCCCTTATACTCCACTCTCAAACCGTTTTGCTCCGCACTCTACTCTACTCTCGGCAACACCGGTCGATCAAAGTAGTACCCCTGCATGTAAGTCGTAACCTGATGTTCTTGAAGCCAATCAACTTCTTCTTGATTTTCGACACCCTTTACAGCAAACAACAAGTCATACTGCTTTGCGATTCTTGCCCAGTAAACTAAGCGGGTTTGCAGCCGCTCTCGATCCTGCGCCACATCATTGGCCGTCATCGTGAACTTCAAGCCATCAACGTACGGCAAGAGGTAGTCGAGTTCCTCTAGGTTCGTGTTAAGCGCCACGTCGTCAATCACTAACTTAATGTCCGCTTGTTGATACTCGGCCAACACCGATTTCAAATCCGTCAGTGATGGCCATTCTTCCATTTCAACCACCATATAGTCAAGCGTTGGTTGCGCCTTTCTAAACGCGGCCAAGGCCTTTGGTGTTGCTGGATCGATAAACTGCGTTTCGTCCAAATTCATTGAAATTGAGAAACAATGCTTATAGTCCAACAATTGCGTCATTAAATCGATTTGAGTCTTAACCGATACCTGAAAATGCTCAGGAACGACCCACCGCCGATGTTCATAGCTATAGTTTCGCAACAACAATTCGTTTGACACCGGAGTCGCTTCCCCATCCGCTGTTACTTTCATCACACTTTGCGGACAGAACACGTAAGTCGACAAAATGGCATCCCGGTGGTTACGATCCCGAGTTTCACCGTCAATGGTAACAGTATTGCGCCCATTGCGTTTACTTTGATACAAGTTATCATCCGCACGCCGGTAGATGTCTTCCACCGAAGTATCTTGATCCGTCATCGCGGTCACGCCCATTGAAATCGTGACGTTGATATCGTACGCTTCGTATGAGTAATGCGACTTTTGAACAGCATGCCAGCATTCCTCAATAATCGACATAACATCGCCCGGTTGTTTATCGGCGAAAACGATGTTAAATTCCTCACCACCCGTCCGGTAAACGTAGCGGTTGTAACCGTATTTTTCCAACACGTGTTCTAAGGTTTGCGCAACGCCGACTAGGACATCATTGCCGGCTAAATGCCCGTAGTAATCGTTAATTTGTTTAAAATGATCCACATCCAGTGCCACCAACGTTAGTGGTTCGTTGCGTTGCTTAGCATCGTTAAACAGGGTTGTAATTTCGTGCTGATACAGGGCATAGGTTTTCGCATTGGTCAGCGAATCGTAATTAACCAGTTGCGCCATCTTCCCGGTTTCAACCCCGACCCGGTGCCGATGCAGCCAGTAATTCGAGGCGGCCACGTCCATCAGGATAAACATCAAAATGGCCTGCATACAGATTGCCGTGCTAACCTGCATCCCCGCAGAAACTCGTGGTAGTAACAACCAAAACGCAATTGAGATGTAAACGGTTAGGCCACCGTTGAGCCATAAATTATACCGAAACTGTTTGCCATAGCGTTGAAGTGCAATCAGCGCAATGCCTAAAAGAATCAGCGAAATCGCAAACTGCGGTCGATCAAAATGCCCCATGTGGTGCATTGACCACACCCCAACCAGCGCAACGGTTCGAATGAGATATTCCCATATTTTCAAATCTGTATCGAACATGGTGAACACCAAAATGAATAAGCCCATATTATGAAACATCATGGAATTGTAGTAAACGTAGTAGCCCATAAAGTGGAACAGTGACCCAATGCCTAACGAAAAAATCATCAGTAGGACTCGACTTCCAATTCGCGCCCAATTCGCCTTTTGTCCCCCAAGAAACTGTCCTAATTCTTGATAAAGTGACACAAAACCTGACATAAAGATGCTGGCAATAATCAACTGTGTAATAAACATCGGTAAACTTAACAAGTGTAAGTTCATGACCATCATACGCATCTGTTCAATCACCCTCCTTCAGGGTGTTGAACCCCATATAAAATGCCTAATTAGATTGATTATAGGTCAATTTCCAAGGGGTTAAAAGGGGAAATCCATACAATTTTCTCATTTTGTGGAAACGTTAACAGAAACTAATATTAGAGTAATATGTCTGTAATATGATGTGGCTCAACCGACACTTTTTGCCATTTTTTGACCGCTTACAAACAGCAAAATCCCCCACGTCAATTCACATCAACATGGGGGACGATTTGATTTCTAATTTAAATCCCTTAGCAACTAAACTTAAGCACTTGGCGCCACGTTCACGCCACCAAATCGCAACTCAAATTCATCCATCTCCAACACCTGCCGCGTGACAAGCGCACAACCGCCCAATAACGTTGCGTAGTGGGAGTTTTTTGTCACCTCAATCGGCACACTTGCCGAGGTTACCATCCGTTGGTAAGCCAGTTCAATGTCTGGGAGCAACTGAGGTAACGTTTCAATCAGTGGCGAGTTCAAGAACACAGCGTCCGGATCGTAACTGTTCGTCGTGTTAATGATGATTCGCGCAACGTTATCCACAAAGGACTTCAACGCTTGCTTCGTCACCTCATCACCAGCGTTGAACAATTCAACGACGCCGTGACGATCCAATGGTATGTTATCCTTGGCTTCACTAATCTGGCCAATGATGGCATCTTCTGAACAAAAATCTTCAGTTTTCTTAGGCGTTTCATCCGCTAAGCCACCGATTTGAAGTGAGCGGCCAATTTCACCAGCCTCCCCGTGAGCCCCGCGGTAGAGTTGCTTATTGATGATCAACCCGGCCCCGATCCCACGGTGAATGCTGATGGTGACCGAGTTATTTAATGATTGACCGTGGTTAAAGTCCCGTTCGTAAACGGCGGCCAAGTTAGCTTCGTTTTCAAGTAGCACCGGCACACTGTATTTGGTGCCAAAATACCGGGCTAAATCGATCGAGCCCATCTTCAAGAATGGTGAATAGGTGATCTTGTTGCTGTCCACCGTCCCGTGAATGGCGAAACTGATGCCCAATAGACCGTGACTCGTGCGATCATCGCCGCTTGCTTTTTGGAGCTGCTCGTCGATCAATGGCACGATTTCATCGATGGTCAGGTCCTTAACGTCGACCTGCGTATAGGTCAAAACGTCGCCTGACAGATTATTTTGCATGACGTGTAAGTGGCGGTATCCAAAGTCAAAGTTCATGGTGTAGCCGTAACGCCGGTTGATGGCGATCAATACGGGTTTCCGCCCACCAACTGTCGACGCAGCCCCTTCACCAAGTTCTTCAACGACCCCTTGTTCCTTCAAATCGTTATACAGGGAGGAAACCGTGGACTTATTCAATGCCAAGTTCCGAGAGATTTCGATTCGTGAGATTGGTTGATGGTTAAAAACCTGAGCGAGGACTGACTGAATATTTTGCTGATGCAACTGCATCCGATTTCGAATTGCGTTTCCCATGGGGAACACCTCCTTGTAGTAGAGTGCGGAGCAGGGCGGTTAGGGAGTAGTGTGTAAGGCACCTTCACCAGAAACCCCGGGTTTTGGGGTTTGTGGGGGAAGTGCCTTACACGCAGCTCCCTGCCCTGCGTAGCACGTTTCGGCTAGGTAACATTAACCCGCCGTTTAATCAACGGTTCCGTAATAGAGCGCGGAGAGAAGCGGTTAGAGAGCGGAGCGTAAGCTACTCGTGCCAGAAGCCCCGGGTTTGGGGGCTTGTGGTGCGAGTGGCTTACGTGCAGCTCTCTGCTTCTCGGAGCGCGTTTCGGCTAGGTAACATTAACCCGCCGTTTAATATCAACGGTTCCGTAGTAGAGTGCGAAGTAAGGCGGTTAGAAAGCGGAGCGTAAGTTACTCGTGCCAGAAACCCCGGGTTTGGGGGCTTGTGGTACGAGTAGCTTACGTGCAGCTCCCTGCCCTGCGTAGCACGTTTCGGCTAGGCTAAATTAACCCACCAAACCTAAATAATTTTTCAATAACCATGAGTTAAAACACAGCATACAATACCGGTTAACTCACCCTACTCTAAAATAATTACTATGTAATTACTTGTTTTATTGTACACTACCGATTGGCCTAGACTCAACGGGCTTTTTCAATTATCAACTTTAATTGGTCCATTTTCCCAAATCAATTAATGAAGTAACGCTAATCACCCGCAACGCTAAATTTAAAAAAATTTCTCGAAACCGGTTCCCCAAATCCTCGCCATAGTATATCCTAAAGTTAACTCTGCGAAAGCGCTTTATAAAATCCCCAACTTACCGTTATATCGTTGGCTTTCGCTGAAAGGAAGTTACCATGCACGCATTTAAATTTCGCGCTATCATCCTCGTTGCGATCGCCTTTATCTTAGGCTGTAACGAATTCATTATCGTGGGGATTCTCAACGACGTGGGGCATCAGTTCAACGTCCCCGTGGCCAGTGTTGGTTATCTGGTCACCGTGTTCGCCCTCGTTTACGCGATTTCAACCCCATTCATCACCCTATTTGTGGGCCGCTATTCATACTTTAAATCGCTGATGGTTCTCATGGTCATTTTCATCCTGAGCAATACCTTCAGTGGCTTAGCCAGCTCCTTCTTCTGGCTGACTGTTTCACGGATTCTCACCGCACTAGTGGCCGGAGTCATTATTTCGCTCACTATTACGATTGCCAACCAAATCGCGCCGTTGGACAAGCGACCATGGCTGATTGCCTGGGTCTTTTCCGGTTTTAGTATCGCCTCCGTTTTCGGGGTGCCGATTGGGACCTGGATCAGCACCACGTTTACTTGGCGCGATTCATTTTGGGCTATCACCGTTGTTAGTCTCCTGACGTTGGCCTTGGCGTACTTTAGCTTGCCACACAAGATGGATCAGGAAACCGGTAATTTGCGAGATCAACTTTCCCTGTTGAAGGACCACCGAATTCTGGTTGCCATCACCTTGCCGTTTTTTGGTTCCGGCGGGATTTACGTTTTCTATACCTACCTGCGGCCAACCTTAACGACGCTGCTACATTTCTCCACCCAGTCATTGAGTTTGCTGCTGTTTATTTACGGCCTAACCGCTATCGTCAGCAATCAATTGAGTGGCCAAATCGCACAACATGGGAGCTTAAAACTCATGCCAAAGGTTTACGCGATCGAAGCAATTTTACTGTTTATTCTGCCACTGGTAACCGGATTACAGTGGGTTGCGCTTGCCGTGGTATTTTGCCTCGGCATCACCATGTACCTGCTCAACTCCCCAATTCAGCTCCACTTCTTGATGGTGGCCGAACAAGATTATCCACAGTCAATCGTGTTAGCCTCATCGCTAAATTCGATTTTCTTTAACTTCGGTATCTCACTAGGATCAGCTACCGGTGCCCTCGTGGTGACGCACCTCGGCTTGAAGTGGATTGGCTGGGGCGGTGCGGTTTATATCGCAGTGGCTATGGTGTTAGTCATTTGGTTGAACCGCTTAAATGCGCGCAAACCAATTAAGGTCACTTCTCACGAATCACTTTGATCGTTAGTTTCATCAAGCGGTTGGGGCTGGGAAAAAAGTCCATGTTGGCAAGTATCGAACTACTTTCTTAACTTAATAATGAGGTAAAAATGTTATTAAATTTCAAGACTGATATCTAGTCTAAACGTGCGCCAAAACTCAGGTCCCGGCCATATAAGAGAACGAACCCGTAGATTCCAAAATCAGGAATCCACGGGTTCGTTCTCTTATATTCTGGAACCTAAACGAGTTTTGGCCCACTCTCAACCGCCTATTTATTGTCAACAATCATCCGCATTCCCCTTTCACCCTAATTTTTGATACAATATAGCCAACTTATTAACGACAAAGGAGCCTCTCATGCAAATAGCTGAATTCGGCATCGAAGCCTGGTTGAATCAGTGGGAAAACTCGGCAACTTACGATATTTCCCAAAGTACGATCAGTTCGATGACCATTAGTGACCTCTTAAAATTAACCGGTGACGCACCGGACACATTTGCGAAACAACTTAACGATACCAAGATGAACTACGGTTGGATCGAAGGCTCACCTGAATTTAAAGAACTGGTCAGCAGCCACTATGCGAACGTCAAACCTTCTCAGGTGCTACAAACCAACGGTGCCACTGGCGCTAACTACCTCGCCCTCTTCTCATTAGTCGAACCCGGTGACCACGTGATCAGTGAATATCCTTCCTACCAACAACTCTTCGATATTCCCCGCTCTTTGGGCGCCGACGTTGACCTGTGGCGGATTCACGAAGCTGATAACTGGTACCCCGACATTAACGAGCTCAAAGCGATGATTCGGCCGAACACCAAACTGATTTGCCTCAACAACGCCAATAACCCCACCGGGACCCTCTTAGACCGCGACTTCTTATCACAAGTTGTCGAAGTTGCGAAAACGGTGGGCGCTTACGTCTTAGTGGACGAAGTGTATTTACCATTGGATGACCCCCAAAAATTCACCTCGATCGTGGACCTGTACGACCGCGGCATTGCCACCAACTCCCTCTCGAAGAGTTACTCGTTCCCCGGTGTCCGCATCGGCTGGACGGTAGCCAACGACGAAGTGAGCGATTTGTTCCGGAAATACCGCGACTACACGATGATTTGCGGCGGCGTGTTTAACGACCGACTAGCTGTTTATATTCTGCAGCACCGTGACCAGATTTTTGCCCGTAACCGAGCGTTGGTCATGAACAATTTAGCGATTCTCAAAGACTGGATTGCCAATGAACCCCGGGTGTCTTGCGTCCTACCCCAAGCGGTCTCAACCTCCTGTCCAAAACTGGATATTCCGGAAGCAACGGAACCATTCTGTTTACGCCTACTAAAGGAAACTGGCGTCCTCTTGATTCCCGGCGAGCGTTTTGACTTGCCAGGACACGTTCGGTTAGGGTATTGTACTGATGAGACAACTCTTCGAACCGGTCTTGACAGGTTATCTAAATTTTTACGTCAGTTTGACTGACCCGTCTTGACACCCCGTTCGAAGAATCCTAATCTTTTGGAGGTTTTCGAACATGGCAGCAAACGAAGCACTCTTAATTATTGATTATACAAACGATTTTGTTCACGACGATGGCGCCCTAACTTGCGGCGCGGCCGGACAGGCACTTGAATCATCGATCATTACGTTGGCCGATCAATTCGCAGCTAATGGCAGCTGGGTGATCTTGCCAACCGACGTGCACACGCCAAACGATCCCTATCATCCAGAAAGTAAATTGTTCCCACCCCACAACGTGCGCAATACGTGGGGCCGGGAATTCTATGGTCAGTTAAAGCCATGGTTCGCGCAACACCAAGATGATGCGCAGGTTTACATGTATGACAAAACGCGTTACAGTGCATTTGCCGGGACCGACTTAGATCTTCGGTTACGCGAACGGCATATTGATACGCTCCACTTGGTTGGGGTTTGCACCGACATCTGTGTGTTACACACCGCCGTTGATGCGTATAACCTGAACTATAACGTCATCGTTCATCAAGACGCCGTTGCCGCATTAACGCCAGCCGGACAGGAGTGGGCACTTGGCCACTTTGAGCACGTGCTAGGCGCGCAAGTCGTTTAATATTTGTGGAAAGAACTGAGGGTATGCAACCAGATTTTAACCCGGTAACCAAGCAGGGCTACCAAAAAATTGAAGCTGAAATTGAGGCGTTAAAGCAGGATCGCCCAACAAAAATCGCTGCGTTAGTCGCCGCACGAGCGCTGGGTGATTTATCGGAAAATGCCGATTATAGTGCAGCGAAACGGGATCTCCGTCACTTGGAGAGCCGCTTGCGCTTTCTCGACAAACAACTCCGTTACGCGAAAATCATCGAACCTAACGACAATGCCGTGGTTGAAATCGGCAAAACGGTGACGTTGGCCTTTCAAGACGATGGTTCGGAGGAAACCTTCGCTATCGTGGGAACGCCTGAAGCAGACATTGCCGATAATAAGATCTCCATTGCTTCGCCGATGGGCAAGGCACTGTTGAACCACACCGTGAATGATGTGGTGACGATTAGTTCGCCGAATGGGAGTTATGCGGTTAAACTACTGCGGGTCACCCTTTAATCAATCATCAATAAAAATGGCTTCGAAGTCCCTTGTTGGGATCTTCGAAGCCATTTTTTGGCCTTAAACGATGATATTCATTTTTTTACACAGCTTATCCACACGTTATCCACAAAATATTATGAGTTATCAACATACTTATCCACAGTTTATCCACAACTTGTGCACAACTACTATGCTTAACGTCGCGGTAATCGTAAGCCGTAAATTGAGACGCCAATCACACTAACGATTGCGATTGCCACTGCCAGCCATGACACGACTTCTGAAAAGAACAAACTCAACAAGCACAGCAAGCCACTAATGACCATTGCCTGACCCATTTTCCGGTTCACCCTAGCCTGTAATTCAGGCTTTAACTTCGTTGTTGGATGGTATCCCCACGTTTGGCCGTTAGCCGGTACCGTGGGTAAATAGTTGCCCATTAGCACAAACATAGCACCTACTAGGCCAACTGCGATCCGCCGAATATCAACGCCAAACCCTAAATTTGCCCGAATCGTTGTGATGTACAGCACCACCGTTAATACTGGAATTAGCCACTGAACAAGTCGTTCCAATCGTGGCGCACCACCCGTTTTCTTAGCACTGATTCGTAAGATGATCACAATAAACCACTGTAAGGCCAGCATTAAGAATGGTAGGCCATAGACCGCCCACGCCTTTGGCATCCACCCATTCGGTTGATTATTCACACCCCAGTGCGTCACCATATCAGCCGGCAACTGTGCATAATTCATGACACCATAAATGATTGGTAACAAAATGACGATACTACTGATTATCAACACCCTAACGTTTCTTTTGGTCATCATCCTGATCGCCCCCGATCCCTAGTCCGTAGATCCACGTCAGTACCTCTTCAAACACACTGGCGTTTAGTTCGTAATAAATGTAGTTTTTCTGTTTATGTTCAGAGATTAGATTCGCTTTTTTCAGCAATTTTAAATGATACGAAACCGTTGCGTTCGTCAGCTCAAACTGATCAGCGATTTCACCAGCCGAATACTGTTTGGTTTTCAATAGTTCCAAAATTTGTCGCCGAACTGGATCCACAATCGCCTTTAACGTTTGACTCATTGCCATGTGCTCACCGCCAATCTATTTAGATATCTTTCTAAATAGATTATAGCATGTTTGCTGAATGGTGGTCGAACTATTTAGATATTTTTCTAAATAGTTTTATCGTAGTTCTCAATTAGTCCAAAAAATAAAACGCGCGCCCATATCAGGACACGCGTTTTACTTCGGATGAATTCACTATCTATTTTAGGAGTTACTTCTTATGTTGAGACTTTAGTTCGAGAAAGTTGCACTTCATTAACGGTCGTCACATCGATCAAGCCTAGTCAAGGTCAGTGCCTAGGGTTGGTGGACGTGGGGACTGGTGGATCAGAACTTGGATAACAGGCCGTTGGGAGACTGGTTGGTCCTTGTTGTGTTGACTTGGGTGGTGCTTAATTACTAGTTTATACGACACGTTGCGTTACCCTGAGTGGTACCTGCGACGTGCATGGCTACTACTTTGATTTCGGCGCCACTTGGATTAGGCTTTCCGCTTAACAGTCCATTTGTGAGATTGGTTACGGTAGTTCGTTCTGGCAACCGCGCCGAAACGTGCTCCGAGAAGCAAAGGGCTATGTGTAAGGCGACTCGGGTAAAAGCCCAAACCCCGGCTTTCACCCGAGTCGCCTTACACGCCGCCCTTTAACCGCTTCTCTCCGCACTCTAGATTTGATCCAACGCTTGACTCAAATCAGCAATCAAATCATCAGCATTTTCAATCCCAACTGAGATCCGGATCAAATCTGGAGTAATGCCAGTTTCCTTCAATTGTTCGTCGTTCAATTGGGCGTGAGTCGTTGATGCTGGGTGAATGATCAATGACTTAGCATCACCAACGTTGGCCAACAGTGAGAACAATTCCGTCTTTTCAGTCAATTGCTTGCCAGCTTTTTCGCCGCCCTTTAAGCCTAAAGTGAAGATTGAACCAGTGCCCTTTGGGAAGTACTTAGCAGCTAAATCATGGTACTTGCTGTCCTTCAATGATGGGTAGTTGACCCAGGCCACCTTTGGATGGTTGTTCAAGAATTCAGTGATCTTTTGGGTGTTCGCCACGTGGCGTTCAACCCGCAGTGATAATGATTCAAGACCTTGAATCAACAAGAATGAGTTGAATGGGCTGATAGCAGCACCAGTATCACGTAATGTTTGGGCCCGAACCTTTGTGGTAAAGGCAGCTGGGTTAATGTCGTTCCAAACGATGCCGTTGTAAGTAGCATCTGGTGTGGTAAAGTCTGGGTATTTGCCAGAAGCGGCGTAATCGAACTTGCCGTTTTCAACGATGACGCCACCCATTGAGGTCCCGTGACCGCCGATGAACTTCGTTGCTGAGTGGACAACCACGTCAACACCGTGATCAAGTGGTTGAATCAAGTATGGGGTGCCAAAGGTGTTATCAGCAATTAAGATAATGCCGTTATCATGGGCAATCTTAGCAACGGCTTCGATGTCAATGATGTTAATACCAGGGTTCCCAATGGTTTCGATGTAAAGGGCCTTGGTGTTTTCGTCGATGGCCTTGGCGAAGTTTTCAGGGTCGTCTGGATCAACGAACGTCGTGGTAATGCCTAACTTTGGTAAGGTAACGCTGAATAAGTCGTAAGTCCCACCGTAAAGGGTGCTGGCAGCCACGATGTTGTCACCGGCATTGGCGACGTTTTGAACAGCGGCAGTAACGGCAGCGGCACCGGTTGCTAAAGCAACGCCGGCAGTCCCGTTTTCAAGAGCGGCAACCCGCTTTTCCAAAACATCGGTAGTTGGGTTCGTCAAACGGGTGTAAATGTTACCAGCATCCGTCAAAGCAAACCGGCCAGCAGCTTGAGCGGCGTCCTTGAAGACGTATGAAGTCGTTTGGTAAATTGGCACTGCCCGTGAACCAGTTTCATCGACAACTTGACCCGCATGGACTTGTTTCGTTTCAAAATGTAATTCGTTGTTTTCAGTCATAATAAAGATCTCCTTTAATTTAAAATCATCATTTAGTTTTTAGGTTAGAAATCGAAAAAAGCGTTCGCCCCATACCAGCATATAAGCTAGTATGGGACGAACGCTTCGTGTTACCACCCATCTTTGCAAATCATTCGCATGACTTGCCTCAACGACACCTGTTGATGTCTGGGATCGTAACGCATCCTTGCGGGTCAGTTGCGTGAACAGCTAACCTTCAATCTGGGCTCATTCTCCGATTCGACGATCTCCTGCCTCGCACTATCTACAGGTCGCTGTGTGATGTCATCCTCAGGTACTATTCCCATCCGAATTTCATAATCTAATTGCCATTTAATATAATCATAATTCGGGGGTCTGTCAACAGGTGTTTTGTAATTTGAGTAAAATTGATGTTATTTGGCAGGCCTAAAGTGCTGATAATTCGGCATTTATGAGCTTTTTAATTTTTTTGAACTTTTTTTAAATTTGGTGTATTAATTGCAAATTTGGGTTACCAACGGATCCGCTTTCTTAGAAATAATTCATTTTCGGTTCAAATTAATCATTCACTTCAGCCATAACACGTGACGCAACTATCTCCCAAATAACCTTTCGTGCTATAATCAACAAAAAAGCAGGGGAGCGATTCACATGGCAAATGCAGCAATGGCAATTCAAGTTCTACCTGAAGCAGACTCAACCAAGGAGCTACTCCGATTAGTGGATGTCGCAATCGCGGAAATCGATGCCAGCGGACTTTCATACGAAGTTGGTGCGTTTGAAACAACGGTTGAAGGCGACTTAGATGATTTGATCAAACTACTTCACCGGATCCAAACGCAAGTTACTGAAAGCGGCGCGCCAAAGATCAGCAGCTACATCAAATTATCATATGCGCCAGAAGAACACATCTTAACGACCGATGAGAAATTAGGTAAATACCGCGCACATAACGAACAACAACAGCAATCATAAACTAACCTACAAACCAAAAAAGTCACCGATGATCTAAAAATCATCGATGACTTTTTTATCGTCTAATTCTAATTAGTTCGCACCCTTAGCTGGATCCACTCGCTTCTCAACCCAAGCCAAGACCACGTCCAAGATAATCGCCATCAACGCCGTTGGCAACGCACCGGCGAGAATGATGGCACTCCCGTTAGTCGCGTTAGTCCCACGGATAATGATATCCCCAAGGCCACCAGCGCCAACGAAGGTCCCGATAGCGGTGATTCCAATCGCCAAGACTAAGGCGTTCCGGAGACCCGCCATGATAACGGACAGCGATAGTGGGATTTCCACTAATCTAAGTAACTGCAGGCGCGTCATCCCCATTCCCTTACCTGAATCAAGGATGCTGGGGTCAACGTTGCGCATGCCTGTGTCGGTATTTTTAATAATCGGCAACAGCGCGTACAGGAACACCGTTACAATCACGGTGTTCACGCCTAAACCTAGGCCAATCATAATGATCGACAACATCGCCAGTGATGGGATAGTTTGAATCACGTTGGCAATTCCGATCACGGTCCCGCTCAGCTTGCTGTGGTGGGCAATGAAGATTCCAATCGGAATCCCCACAATGGCTGCCAACAGCACACCATACACTGAAATCAAGAAGTGCCGGCTAAACTGTGACAGTACGTACAAGCCGTTATGTTGGTAGTAGTACATTAGCTGTTCAAAGAGGTTCATGTGGGCCATTAGTCAGCACTCCCTTCAAAGTAGTTGTGTTGTTCCAAGAACTGTTTGGCCACCACTTCTGGTTCCTCGAGGTTGTTATCCACCTTGTAGTTCAGTTCTTGCATCGTCTTCAAACTGATCTTGCCGTTTAATTTCGAGATAATTGGTTTTAATTGCGGGTGCTTCTTCAAAATCGCATCCGTCGCCACCGCACTCGCATCGTATGGTGGGAAGAAGTGCTTATCATCCTTCAGCAGTTTCAAATCATAGCTGTTGATCCGGCCATCGGTCGAGTACCCGAGAACAGCGTCCATCTTGTTGGCCGCTACCGCATCGTAAACTAACCCAATTTGCATCGGGTGAACTTCGCCAAATTTGTATCCGTAAGCCTTCTGGAAGCCATCGTAGCCATCGCCCTTTCGGTTCAACCAAATCTGGTCGATCCCAACGGACATGTTACCGGCGACCTTCTTCATGTCACTGACGTTATTCAGACCGTATTTCTTAGCAGTCTGCTGCGTCACCATGAACACGTAGGTGTCAGCAAACCCGTATGATGGGAAATACGTCATGTGATAGTCCTTCTTAAAGCCTTCACGCACCGTCTTTTCCGCTCGCTTTTGATTCCGATCGGCTTTTTTACCCATAATGGTCGTCAAATCGGTCCCAACGAAGCGAATTGACGAAATATCAGCTTGGTTGTTCTTCAACGCGTTGAAACTAACCGTCCCGGAACCCAAATTGTTGATAATCGTGGTGTGCAAATTCGAATCATGCTCAATCATATCCTGTAGCATATACGCCATGATTTGTTGTTCCGTCGTGTTTTGCGATGCAATTCGCACCGTATCGCTTGAAGAGCCTGATAGTCCCGGAAAACCGCAACCGGCTAACCCGATAACACTCACCAATGCCAGTGCTGCCGTAACGCACCACCGTTTAAATTTTGTCATGTTCAGCCCCCCTTACGCCTGAGTGGTTTTCGGCGTCAACGCTGTTTCCAGCTTGCCTAATAACCAGTCAACAATCAGCGCCAAAAGGATCACTGGAATTGACCCACCTAAAATTAAGTCCGTCCGGTAGAGGTTTAACCCGTTGAAGATAAAATCCCCTAATCCGCCGGCCCCAATATAGGATGCCAACGCCGCCCACGCAATGACGTAGGTGGCTGATAACCGCACGCCGGACATGATCACGGGTGCGGCCAGTGGTAATTCAACCTTAAAGATCGACTGCCAACTGGTCATCCCCATGCCCTTAGCGGCATCCTTCAAGGTTGGGTCAACGTCGTCCATGCCCAGGTAGGTATTTCGTAAAATGGGCAGTAATGAATAGATAAACAGGGCGACAATGGCTGGTAAGGCCCCGATCCCGAAAATCGGAATCATGAACGCTAACAGCGCCAGCGCAGGAATCGTTTGCAGCATACTGGCAATCGAAACCACCACGTTAGCCACTTTTTTAGTCCGCGTAAGCAAAACGCCCAGCGGCACGGCCACGATGATCCCTAAGCCTAATGCAATGGCTGAAATGTACAGGTGTTGCCAGGTTTTTCCAACTAATTGCCAGCCATAGGTTGCAAAAAAGTGCATCATTTGGCCTCACCACCTTGCGCTTGGGCAACCTCACTCTCATCAGCTTTATCATCCTCACCCCAGAGGGCGTCGTACACGATATCAACCAAGGCCGCCCGGGTCACGATCCCGACCAAGTGCTTATCTCGATCGACCACTGGTACGTTTTTAAAGCCCCGTTTCAAAATCCGTTCAACGGTATCTCGAATCAGCGAGTCAGACGACACGTAGAACACGTCACTATGCATGACGTCACCCACACTAGTCGCCGTTTTGAAGTTGTAGTCAATATCTTCGATGTCGAGGTAGCCCTTGAGACTGCCGCCTTCATCAGTGACCAGCAGTGAATCGACTCGCCGGTCATGCATCATCTTGAGGGCTTCCTTCAATAACTTGTCAGGCGTGATCGACGCCACGTTCTTCAACATGACTTGGCCAACGGTTGTGATACTTGGCCGCGCTTGGATCAAGCGATCTTTCCCAATCAAGTTCTCGACAAATTCATTGGCTGGATGCCGCAAAATTTCATCCGGTGTCGCAATTTGAATGATCTTGCCGGCATCCATAACCACGATACGAGTCGCTAACGTCAACGCTTCGTCCATATCGTGGGTCACGAAGACCACGGTTTTACCAAGCCGCATCTGCAGGTCTTTGATCAAATCCTGTAGTGATTCCCGCGTAATCGGGTCCAAAGCACCGTAGGGTTCGTCCATCAGGATCAAATCTTGATCCGCAGCTAACGCCCGGACTACGCCGATTCGTTGCTGTTGCCCACCAGATAGTTCTGACGGGTACCGGTCTAAAAACTCTTCAGGTAATTCAACGAGCTTGATCATTTCCTTGGCCCGTTCGTCCATCTTTTCTTGTGACCACTTCAATAAGCGTGGCACGATGGTGATGTTTTGGCGAATCGTCATGTGTGGCATCAGCCCGATATTTTGAATCACGTAGCCGATTTTACGCCGCAGTTGGACGGGATCCATTTCACTGATATCCTTACCGTTCAACTTGATCGTCCCAGACGTTTGTTGCAGCATCCGGTTGATCATTCGCATGGTGGTCGTTTTTCCCGACCCAGAAGTTCCGATAAAGCACACGAACTCCCCTTTTTGAATTTCCAAATTAAAATCGTCAACGGCGACCTTGCCACCGCTGTACGTTTTATTGAGGTGTGACATTGTTAAAAACGTCGATTCTTGCATTACTCCCATCCTCTCGTTGTTCACTTTGCTGTACAGACGTCTAAAAAGAACTGTATAATTCAATTGTAACGTACTATTTTCCGTCACGCAAAAATTAAGAATCCTCTAAGTTTTTGCTAATTGCCATTCTGAATTGGTTATCAACAAGCAAATTACCGACTAATGCGGGCATTCCGGGCACGACAACTTACCATTAAAAAAGCGTTGACTAACTGGTCTAGTGACTTGAGCTCAGCCGATTTTCACTTTTTTGTAACCCGGCCGTGCCACACTTATTTTAGCATTTTTCTTTACAATCATATTGTAATCGGTTACAATTCAATTGTACACAACTTAATCTATTGAGAAATGAGGCGACCTTAATGGCAAAAAAACTCTATACAACAACGATGACGAACACTGGTGGTCGAGCCGGTGAAGTTTGGTCCAACGATAAGAAGTGGGACTTTAAAATCGGCACTCCTGGCGTTGATAAGGATACCACTAACCCCGAACAACTCTTTGCGGCCGGTTACGCATCCTGCTTTAACGGTGCACTAGAGATTGCATTGCAACAAGCTGGCGTTACTGCTGAAAGTACGGTTCGCGCCAAGGTCGCCCTCTATCAAGAAGGCGATGGTCCCGACTTCCACATCGGCGTTGACCTCTTTGCGCACGTTGATGGTGTTGCGGAAGCGGATCTATTAACCTACCTTGATCAAGCTAACCAGATCTGTCCTTATTCCAAGGCAACTCGTGGCAATATTGAAGTGACTTTGAACGTTGAATAGTATCGCGTAACACTCGATTATCTTAAATAAACGCATCCCCGAATACCAAGCTGTGATACTCGGGGATGCGTTTTTTATTCAATTGTTTCGGTTGTCTAATCATGACCGACAGTAGATTTGGCGTTTAACTATTTTGAACGATTCTAATTGAAACAATTGAAGTCAGCTAATCAACCCGATTATCTTCTGCCAACTTTTCCAACCACCACTACCGCTGTAATTTTTGTTAAATAGGCCGTTCAGGCGCGGTATAGCCCGCTTTAACGACCGCTAAAAGTTAAAATTTGTTAAAAAATCCCCCAATTTTCTAGACAACTCGTGACAACTATTTAATTGCATAGTAACTCGCTATTAACACAATTGAAACATTCGTCAGGTATCCTAGTAGTCAGTGAACAACAAGGGGATTATAAAAAATATGTCAAAACTACACTTAAAAATTGCAACATTCTTTCTATTAATGATCGGCTTCGGCTTTGGAATGGCATCTAACGCCACTTCCCACGTCGCACCACAATCCGAAACTACTACGGCCCACGCCGCAACTTTGACCGCTAGCCAAAAGAAACAAATCGCTACGATCAACGCCGGTCTTTCCAAGACCCAAAAGGCTGCTAAGAACTGGATTGCCTACCGCGAATCTCGTTACAGCTACACTGCTCGTAACGGTAACTGTTACGGCCGTTACCAATTATTACGTTCATACCTCCATGGCAACTACTCAGCCGTGAACCAGGAAAAGGTCGCTAACGCCTACGTTGCCGGCCGTTATGGCACTTGGACGAACGCTAAGCGTTTCTGGCAAGCACACCACTGGTACTAAACTGAGGGCTGACGCGCTGGCGCACCCTTACTTACATAGGTGGTCTTGTACCACAAGTTCCCCTCGTAACTGATAGTAGCACCGCGATTAATAATATCGCGGTGCTTTTTGTTGCCCCTCTCTAAATTGATTCGAAGACGTCGATTCTCAATCATTTTCAGAATTAATCGAACGATAATTTAAAACTATGGTTGCGTCTGTGCTTACTTTCACAAATTTTTTTAGTGCTGAAAAGTTTTTTCAACTACCTTAAGCGACCCTTTTCACCGTAATGCCGGCTATTTCGGCCACCATCACTTTGTAAGCGGTAACTATTTTCTTTGGAAATCGCTTTCTTTTTTCAAAAATAAGCGTTATACTAACCCACGTTGGTTGTTCCAATGTACCAACTTAGTTACAACTGTTACATGCAGCTTGTTATTAGCACCTTAAAAATACACTACAAAGGGGATTCGTTTTATGCGAAAAGTGTCGACTGGTTTTATTTACTTCTTCGGCGCCCTTGGTGGGTTGCTTTTCGGTTATGATACCGGGGTTATCTCTGGCGCCATCCTGTTTATTCAAAAACAACTTCACTTGGGCTCATGGCAACAAGGTTGGGTCGTTAGTGCCGTCTTGTTGGGGGCCGTTTTAGGGGCTGCCATTATTGGACCATCTTCTGATAAGTATGGTCGTCGAAAACTACTTTTGCTTTCTGCTATTATTTTCTTCGTTGGGGCCATTGGATCGGCGTTCTCACCAGAATTCTGGACCTTGATCGTTTCACGGATCATCTTAGGGATGGCCGTTGGGGCTGCTTCCGCTTTGATTCCAACTTACTTGGCTGAATTAGCACCTGCCGATAAGCGTGGGACCGTTTCAAGTTTGTTCCAGCTGATGGTTATGACCGGGATCTTGGTCGCCTACATC
Source organism: Secundilactobacillus muriivasis (assembly GCF_054785195.1). NCBI lineage: Bacteria > Bacillati > Bacillota > Bacilli > Lactobacillales > Lactobacillaceae > Secundilactobacillus > Secundilactobacillus muriivasis. Next base: position 63,776 of record NZ_BAABMI010000006.1, read on the forward strand.
ACCAATTACAGCTTCTCTGGTATGTACACTGGCTGGCGTTGGATGTTAGGGTTCGCCGCTATTCCAGCCGCAATCCTCTTCTTCGGTGGCTTGATTCTCCCAGAAAGTCCTCGTTTCTTAGTCAAATCCGGCCGGACTGATGAAGCCAACGCCGTTTTGATGAACATGAACAATGACAATAAAGAAGCCGTTGATGCTGAATTAGCTCAAATCAAGCAACAAGCTAACATTAAGAGTGGTGGCTGGAGCGAACTCTTTAGCAAGTTCGTTCGTCCTTCATTGATCATTGGGATTGGCTTAGCTATTTTCCAACAAGTCATGGGATGCAACACCGTCCTCTACTACGCACCAACCATCTTTACCGACGTTGGTTTCGGGGTTTCCGCAGCCTTACTTGCCCACATTGGGATTGGGATCTTCAACGTGATTGTCACCGCAATTGCCGTTGCCATCATGGATAAGATCGACCGGACCAAGATGTTGATTGGCGGGGCCATCGGGATGGGTATTTCCCTCTTCGTCATGAGTTTTGGGATGAAGTTCTCCGGTGGGTCACACGTTGCCGCTATCATCAGTGTTATCGCCTTGACGATTTACATCGCCTTCTTCTCTGCTACTTGGGGCCCCGTTATGTGGGTCATGATTGGTGAAGTCTTCCCACTTAACATTCGTGGGTTAGGGAACTCATTTGCTTCAGTTATCAACTGGGCAGCTAACATGGTTGTTTCCCTTACTTTCCCATCATTACTTGACTTCTTCGGTACTGGTAGTTTGTTCATCGGGTATGGGGTTTTATGTTTCGTCTCCATCTGGTTCGTTCACAAGTTCGTCTTCGAAACTCGGAACCGGTCATTGGAAGAAATCGAAGCTACCCTTCGTGAAAAAGACAACGAAGCGGAAAACGCCGTTACCTCACATTAATCTAGCGTTCCTGATTCTCTCTTAATATCGCTTTTCTACATTGCCAAAACGCCTCCTCAACGGTTATGTTTAGGAGGCGTTTTTTTTGCTGTCGTTTGTGAAGTGCGGTAATTTGCTTGAACTGTCGATTCCGGTAAGCGGCTAGGTTCCAGCTGTGGGGCCGGTCTGAGCCGAAGGGCGGTCTCAGTCCTCGAATTCAAGCCTCGCCAAAACCCACGCGAGTCTTGAATTCGTCCCCGATGATTGGCGGTTGTCGGAAGAACACCAACAACCACCAATCATCGCGACACAGCATCCACCTAGCCGCTTACCGAAATCTTACATTGGCGCAATTTGGCACTATTGTAGAGCAGCTCAAAATACGTTTAACGGCAACGTAACATACAACTGATACGTTTTCACATCGCACAATCGTTGATTCATTGCGGTTGCTGAACATTAACCACAATTGTTTCCGCAGTTATTGAGGTATCATCTGACGTTGATATTACGCACTTTCGTCGACTTCAGAATGTAACAGTCAGCAGTTCTGGTTACCGACAGCGCACCATGTAGCGGGAGGCGGAGGCGCGCGAGGCTCAGCAGTGTCGGTATGACTTAAGCAGTCGTAGTCCGTGGGGTTCGGGCTGCGAGTGCTTTAGTCATACGCGGGTCCGGAGAGATCCGGCACGGAAGTGGTCTTCTTCCGTTCCTAGCTCGTAGGCCCGCCACTGCGTTCCAGCCTCGCATAGCGCCGGAGCCTCCCGCGGCATCCTTCCACAATGTAACCCATGATTAACGCGCAAACGAAGCCAAATTTCACAAACTCCGTACACTTACGTTGGACACAAGCGTAACCCGCTACTTCTTTAGCTTATCAACCTGCTTCGACAATCGATCAACCTCGCTAGTCAGCTGCGCCAGCTGTTTCATCAACGCATCATGCTGCTGTTGCTGTTCGTCCGCAGCACCGGTTCGATCAGTGAAGAATTCGGTGATCGTACTCGTCAGTAACCCAATAAAGCCAACGCCGCCTAACATCAAGGCAGTCGCAATCATTTTGCCCCAAGCCGTTTTCGGTGAATCGTCACCGTAACCAACCGTGGTGGCCGTTGTGACCGCCCACCACATTGACTGAGATAGCGTTTGGTGTTCGACGATTGAGAACAGCCAGGCACTAATGCAGATAATGCCGACACTGATGGTAAACAGGTAAATAAACCCGGTGTCATAGACGAACCGGTGAAAATTCTTCGTCCACTTTCCCGACAGTCCAAGATGCCAGAACAAGTGATGGGCCCGAATATACTGCACCAGTCGGCCTAACCGAAAGAGCGCAAATGCTGGGTGCATGGGGATAATCCCCAGCAAATCAAACGCATTTTCAATTAAAAACCACTTTCGGTTCTTGGCGATTGCCCATCGAATGAAGTAGTCGGCGACGAAAAACAGCCATAGTCCCGTGTTGATGGCGTGACCAATTGGCCCCACTGGTACGTGGCACAGTAATAGCACCGCTAAAACTGACGACGCTAAGACTAGAATCGTGATCAAAATTTGATAGCCAATCACCCGTTTTGTTTGTATCATTTTACCGCCCCACTAATCATTGTAGATGGCTTTGAGTGCATTTAGATCCGCCGTCGACAGGGTCGTTCTGCTCTGATCGACTGGATACATAACTGATAACTTACTCGTGCTATGGTCCAATCCCAGTGCGTGTCCCAGTTCGTGAGTTGCCACCGACTGCTTGATGGCCTGTTGTGGATAGGCCACGTTCAGCCCCGCTCTGGCATGGTTGACCGTGTAGGCGCCCCAGCCGGTTTGTTGAATGATTTTAGGGCCACCGTGACCAGACTCGATCATCCCCTGCTGGGTGTTAGCGCTACTCATCTGCTTTTCGTAAACAAAGAAGGTAATTGAATTTTGTTTATCCGTAGCGTTCCCCGCCACCAACTTCACAAGTCCAGTAGCGTTATACGTCGCAACTGCGGCTTCAAACGCTACCTGAGCAGACGATGAAACATCGCTAGCAAAGTGGTAGTAGTACGTCTTCTTCAACGTTTTTCCCTGTACAATATTTTCAATTGGCGTTTGATCTGCCGACGACGTTTCTCGCTTCTGCGTGCTGCTCGTCGATTGTTGTGCATCGTAGTTTGGTAAATACCGGTCGGCTAATTTCGTTAATTCAGTTTTAAAGTTAACTGGCGCTGGTTTGCCATCGATTGTTAGTGGCACAAATGCCAGAACCAATAGGGCAACCGCCCAAGTTAACCACGTTCGTTTGCGCATCCGTGCGCCTCCTCTAGCGTGCCATGGTGGTTCGGCGCGTTTTCTTATCGCTACTACACTACTGATTTTTTGGGGTGAGGTCAATTGTTATGATGGGATTTTAGGGAATTTTTTGGTTTTGGGTGAGTCTAGAGTGAGGTTTGGCCGAATGCGATTCTCTAGTGCAGTGTTTAATACGCCAAAAAACGCAGGGCCCGGCCATATAAGTGCAATAAAACAGGAACGCCCAAAAGCCGGGCATGTTTTCTGTTATATCGACAAGAATTGAACTTGGCGCTTAACGTCTTCATTCTAGTTAATTTTCCGACACCTCACATCTGTTATGTAGCCTAAACGCGCCAAAAAACGCAGGACCCGGCCATATAAGCGCAATAAAACAGGAACGCCCAAAGAACGGGCGTTCCTGTTTTATTACGCTTATATTCTGGGTCCTAACCGCGTTTTTTTGCGCTCTACAACGGAATACTAACCACAAACACCGCCCCATGCGGATGATTATCTCTCACATAAAGCTTACCCTTATGCTGACCGACGATCCAGTGGGCAATCGCTAACCCCAGCCCATTGCCACCGGTTTTCGAATTTCTTGATTTATCCGTTCTGTAGAAGCGGTCGAACACTTTAGTCTTATCTTCGTCCGCGATACCTTCACCAGTGTCTGCCACCTCTAATTGGAGGTTGTCGTGCACCTTAGTGGCTTTAATGCTAACGGTGCCGTGCTCCGGCGTGTATTTGATCGCGTTATCCATCAAAATGGTGATCAACTGGCGAATCAAATCGGCGTCCAGCTTGCCCTTGCCTGCCACCTTAATACTGGATTGGAAGGACTTTTGCTGGCTCATCGCAATTTCTTGGTACGGCTTGGTGACCTGCGTCAGCCACTGCTGCAAATCGACCTCAGCCGGATTAATTTGAATGACGTTTGAATCCGACCGTGCCAGTAACAGCAACCGGTTGGTCAACGTCTGCATATGGTTAACTTCATCCAGTGCCGTGGCTACTTCATCAATTTCGTCCATCACCCGAGATTTTGGCTTCGTCAGCAAATACTCCAGTTGGTTTTGAATAACCGTCAACGGCGTCCGCAACTCATGCGCGGCGTTGGCGCTAAAATCTCGCTGCTTTCGCCAAGACGTAATGATTGGCTTCATACTCGACCGCGATAGCAGGTACGCAATCGCAATCGCCAAGATCCAGAAGATGATCAACGTGACCAGCAGCGCATTTCGGAAACTATTCAACGCCAATAAGTCCGCGTCCACGTTCTCCATGATCAGTACATAACGCCCGGCGTACATTGGGTTTAAGTTTGATGCGGGTACCTTGATCAGCAGTGTCCGGAAGTGACTCGTGACATCATCCGACGACAACGTCAGCTCCTGAACTTTGTCCAAATCATTCACATTTAACTTGGTCTTCTTCAGTAAACTATAATCCCGTTCCCCAAGCATCGCCTGGTTCATGATTTTACCCTTACTGTTAAACACCACGATGTCCGCTCGAAACGGCCCATCCTTGGTTGGCATGACGGTGTTCTTAGTTTGAGTGCCCCGTAAGTGATTCCACTTCGGCTGTGGCACGTTTTGCAAGATGCGTTGTTTCTGCCCGGTAAATCCCGAATTAATATCGCGATAAACGGACTGGTAGAAGAAGAAATAAACAACTAGTCCAAGGGCAGCAAACAGCAACGCAAACGTGACTAACTCCTTTAAAAAGAGCTGGAGTTGTTGCTTTTTTTCGGGGTTTTTAACTTTCAACTCAATCCTCCGTTTCTAACATGTAACCGACGTTTCGAAGCGTCCGGATCGGTTGTTCCGCGACGCAGGCCTTGATCTTCTTTCTCAGGTTGCTCATGTACACTTCCACCACGGAAAGCGCAGTATCGGAGTCAAAGCCCCAAAGTCGATCAAAGATCTGATCCTTCGTAATGATGGTATCAGGATTTTGTAAAAAGTAAATCAAAAGGTCATATTCTTTCCCGTTCAGAGCCAGGCTATTGCCATCGACCGTAACGGTTCGGTTGTTCAAATTAGCCGTAAAGCCAGCCACTTTCAGTTGGTTATCAGCACCCAAACTACCCGTCCGGCGTAACAGAGCCTTGACCCGCATCAGTAATTCTTCACGGTGGAAGGGCTTCGTTAAGTAATCATCTGCGCCCAACTGGAAACCGTGAACCTTATCTTCCAGCGTATCCTTGGCCGTTAAAATCAACACCGGCATGTCGACCTTGGCTTCCGTCCGCCAGTATTTTAAAATATCGTACCCACCGATCTGTGGCAACATCAAATCTAAAACGGCGAGGTCATAAATGCCCTCCTGCCCCAGCATCTGACCCTCAAAGCCATCGTTGCTGACCGTGGTTTCCGCAATGTCCGTCAAAAAGCGTTCTAGGCTGGTGGCCAGCGCTTCATCGTCTTCAACGATCAAAATCTTAAGTTCACTACTCATCTCCGTGCACCTCCATCAAACTTGTCTTGATGTATTAAACCTAGCGATTTTTTGAGCGCAGGTCAATGCCTAAATCTTGACTTCGGCCACTTTTTTTAAATTTTAAGGTTCCCTTATGTTCATTTAGGTATCTTTAATAGTGTTGAACGCCAGCTTATTTTAAGGGCGTTACAGCCGAATTTGGACTGAAGGAGGCAGCTCATGCTAGCCACGTCACCGTCGACAACTGACACCAAGCGATTTCACGTGCCCGCGATCGACTTTGTTTTTGCTCTTATTTTAATTCTTGCGCTGTTTCTCTATAGCTGGCAGATTGGTAACGCCAGCACGACCAACGCCTACTACACCCAGCTCATCACGACCATGACCAAAAGTTGGCATGCGTTTTGGGTCGCCGGTTTTGACCCCAACAACGTCAGTACCGGTACCCAACCACCCGTCGCCCTTTGGTTTATGGCCATTAGTGCTAAATGCTTTGGGGTCCACACCTGGAGTCTCGTGCTCCCCTCGATTGGTTTCGGCGTTGGTTCAGTCGCGTTGATCTACCAACTCATTACGCCAACTTTTGGCCGCGCTTCCGGTCGATTAGCTGCACTGGCAATGACGCTAACCCCAGTTGTTGTCACTAACTTACGCGCTAATAATCTCGATACGACCCTGCTCTTCTTCCTACTACTCGCTTGTTTGTTACTTGAAAAAGCCCTCGCACAAGATCAGCTGGGTTGGTTAATTGGTAGTTTTGCGATGATTGGGATTGCCTTCAACATCAAACTGATGCAGGCGTTTTTAATTCTCCCCATCATGGTCATCATTTACTGGTTAGCGACCACCACGTCTTGGCGTCAAAAATTGACCCACCTCTCACTGGCAGCCGTTACCCTGATCGCCTTATCAGTCGTTTGGCCCCTATCAATTGATTTCACAACCACGCAAACCGCAACCCAGACCTCTGCTTTGCAGCTCGCGTTTTCAACCAATACCAACCAATCCTTGTTAGCGCAGTCGAGCTATAACAGCGATAGTAGCGCTACTCAACCAAAACAATTAGCTAACAGCACCACTCACCCCAATCGAACAACGGCTACCAGCATGACCAGTTCAACCGCCAACCGGCCGGCGCCAAATCAAGCCACGACAACAACTGCCACGACTCAGTCGCTCGTTCAAGCAACGGTCGGTTCACAGGGAAGCTGGCTCTTACCATTTGCCATCTTCGGCCTCTTCGGTGGTCTGTCATTCTTCCGGGATGCCAAGCGCAAGTGGTGGCAGCTCACCAACAAGCAACAGCAACTCCTGTTGTGGGCCGGCTGGCTCTTACCCGTTTACGGTTTGCTGATGATCAACGCCTTCCAAGCGGATACGTTGGTCATGTTGGCACCAGCCATTGCGGCACTGTTTGGCATTACCCTGCCCGTCTTGATTCGGTTATATCACCGATCGACGTTAAATAACTGGCAGTACTACTTACTACCGCTGGCCATTGTTACCACGACGAGTCTGCAGGCCTGGTACGTTTATAACTACTACGCCTTACTAGCATGGTTGCTACTCGCAATTGGCGCCATCGTCAGCATGGTGCTGATTTCTGGGCGACAACGACGGGCCATCCGCTGGTTAATTTCAATCGGCCTGCTGACCATCGCCATTGCGCCGGCTTGGTGGTCGCTGACCCCAGCGTTAGCCGCAACAACGAGCACCACGCACACAACCGTTGCCAGTTCGGCGACCCTAGACACCAAGTTACTCAACTATCTCACAACCAACCAAGGATCGGCTAAATACCTCATGGCTACCGACCAAACCGCAACCGCTGCGCCCTACATGATGAAAACCGGGCAACCGGCCATCGCACTGGGTGGCTACAGCGGTACGGCAACTACCCTGACACTGACGCAATTCAAACACCTCGTCGCGAGTGGTCAGGTTCGGTTCTACTACACAACCGGTAACACCAACTCAACCGCCATCACACGTTGGATCAAAGCGAACGCCGAAAAAATCGCGCCAAGTCAATATCAGACCCGACCAACGCTGGCGAAGCCTAATGCGGCCACCGCAACTAACCCAACGTCAACGGTCGCCGGTCCCCATCACCGACCACTCAATAAAACTGCACTTTATGATCTTAGTACCATCTACTAATCACATGATTCACGCCCCAAAGGAGGACTAAAATGACGCAAACTGAACACATTTCCATTGTCATTCCCGTATTTAATGAAGAAGCTGGCATCGATGAAACCATCGACGTCTTAGAAAACTACATTGCCAACCGGCTGGAAAGCTACGACCTGATTTTCGTTGACGATGGCTCCACAGATCGTAGCGTTAAGTTGATTCAACAAGCCGTTCAACGCAACGAAAACATCAAACTGATTCAACTGTCTCGAAACTTCGGCAATCAAATTGCCATTACCGCTGGCTTGCGTTACGCATCGGGGGATGCCGTGGTGGTGATGGCTGCTGACTTGCAAGATCCACCCGCCGTGATTCCAGCCATGATCGATAAGTGGCGCTTAGGCTACCAGGTCGTTTACGGCAAGCGGGTTTCTCGGGCCGGTGACAGTTGGGGCAAGAAGTTGATGGCCGCCAGTTTCTACCGGTTATTTCACGCCATCACCACCATCAACGCTCCGTTGGACGCTGGCGATTTTCGCTTAATGGATCGTCGGGTCGTCACGGAACTTCGTAAAATGGACGAACCCGATCCCTTCTTACGCGGAATGGTCAGCTGGGTCGGTTTCAAGCAAACCAGCGTGACTTATGAACGGCAAGAACGGCAACGTGGCAACACGAAATCAGCTAACCGCGAGATGGTTCGTCTTGCGGTAGATGGCATCACCGGCTTTTCATCACTTCCATTAAAACTACCGGCTTGGTTGGGAAGCTTCTCGATGCTGATTGGTCTGGGCTACCTGTTAAGTACAGCCTTCACCGGACTGACGACCTTGAAATTTCTGGTGTTTGCGCTGTTCTTCTTAGTCGGCATCGTTTTGGTCAGCCTTGGGATTGCTGGCGCGTACCTTTACCGGATCTTTAACGCCGCTAAGAAACGCCCGCTCTACATTGTTGAAAGTGCAACGGGCTTTTCGGCAAAGCAGCAATCGGTATTGACGTTTAAAACGAACGCTAATGATAAGAGTGAAAAAAAGTCTCACACTGACTTTGATGAAAGTGAGCCTAAACTTGGCTAACATGATGATTTGACCTAACAGCCTTTCGATTTCCTAATTTCAGGATTTCTCAAGGCTGTTTATTTTGTCTTCACTTGAATTAGACCAGTTGATGAGCAAGCCTGATTTGACGTTATAACTATAATCAAAACGTCCTATACCACTACATCATTTTTGGTCTGTACCGTCTTTGTGCATTTTAAGTCGCTTCAATTGATATGTCGCACCGATGCCGATAAAATCCAGTTACAGTTATCAGTCAGGCCCGTCTTTTTGACCGTCCCACTTAGTATTAATTTGGATTGCACCGTTATCGGACAAGTTAGGCATCATAAAGGAGAAATGAGTGTTGAAAGAGAAAACCACCTTAGGACTCAAATCGATAACATCATGAATACGACTGCAACAAGCACCAGAGTTGGCAACATCTCAACAACGCCGCTCATCATTTTAATGATAGCGGGAGACTGCCAATCCCGAATGATAGCTATCACAGGCCTGGCAACGCTGGCAACGACCCCAATTCAAGCCGCACAGATGCCAACGACCAGCCAATCAGCGCAAATCATTAACGCACAATACGTCACGTCACTACCGATTCAACACAAGTTTATACAACCCAAAAATCGCACTGAATTAGCATAACCCGCTACTTCAGTGCGATTTTCAACTTAATGCTTATTTAGTTTTAACGTGATTGACCGTGCAACTGGCCAAGTGGTCGTCCAGAATGCCCAGTGCTTCCAGCCAGGATTGAACGATCGTGGGACCCACGAATTTGAACCCTTCCTTTTTCAAGGCTTTGCTAACACGTTGCGATAGTGGTGTTTGTCCCGGTAAATCAGCCATCGTGGCGTACCGGTTCACCTGTGGCTTACCGTCAACAAACGTCCAGAGATAGGCGTTCAACGACCGGCCAGCTTCGTGCCACTTGACCAGCAACTGCGCATTCGCAATCGTCGCGTCAATCTTTCGCCGGTTTCGAATAATGCCAGCATCTGCCATCAATCGTGCGACATCAGCACCATCGAACTGAGCGACCTTCGCTGCGTCAAACTGGGCAAACGCCACTTTAAAGTGGGCCCGCTTATTCAACACCGTTTGCCAGCTTAAACCGGCCTGCATCATCTCCAGCGTCATTAGTTCAAAGGTTTCGGTCTCATCGTAAGTCGCCACACCCCACTCTTCATCGTGGTAGTGCCGCATCAAGTCTTTCTCCGTTTCACCCCAGTCACAACGGGTCATCTAATCAGTCCTTCGTTCAAATTAAGATACTTGTTGGGTCGTGAGCAGTTGGGTCAAATACGCATGGCTATCACGCATCTCTTGGCAATCATTTTGATCCGCCAAATCGATTTCGTAAATGTTACTTGCCGTAGGATTCACAACCCCCATCACCCGATACCAGTCAATTTTACCACGTCCCAGCGGTAAACTGTCGTGCGTTACCCCCATCGAGTCAACGAGGTGGTAGTGCACGGTTTGGGGGGCTAATCGCCGGATGCTCCGAACCAGTTGATCATTGTTGCCGTGGAGCACGATGAACCCGTGACTTGTGTCGTAGCACAACCGGTAGTGGTGCGCCATGACTTCGCGTTCAATTTCAGGATCCCCGAAGTCAAAGACTGGTGAGGTGGAATTTTCAATCATCACGTGATTGCCACCTAAAGCCTGAAAGTAGTCTAAGCGTTTAAATACGCGACGACGAGCCGCCATCAGTTCGCGCTTATTGGGTACCGTTTGACTGTAAGCGCCGTGGATCAATACCTGAACATTGCAGGCCACGGCCAGTTCGATCAACGATTCCGTGCTGGTCATCATGAACTGGTAACTTTCAGGATCCGCTAACGCCGAAACCGAGATTTCGTTGTGGTGATGGTTAAACGCCATTGGGTGGTGGATCACAATCGTCCGTACGCCAGTGGCCTTAACATAAGCGATCATCGCTTTCAAATGCGCCAGACCACTTTGCGTCATGTCTGCAGCAGTTGTATAAAATTCAAAGACGCTTGGCCGATACTGTAGTCGTTCGTTTAATTGTTCGAATGACGTACTTGCTTTTAATCCTAACGTTGGCATCATTTGATCACCTCATTTTTTATTACTTTCAGTTATAGTCGCTTTAACTTAATAAAACCATAAATTCGGCTTGATTATGACAGCTACTAAGACAATGTTAAGGTTCATTACCAAACGTTAAGAACTGACACGCCAAAGGAGGGTTTGCGATGTTACTTTCTCACCGTTTTCGACAACTCATACTGATACTCACCATGGTTGCGAGCACTTGGTTATTCTGTCTCCCGGTACACGCAGCAACCCCCTTTGGCCCTTACCGGTTCGCCACACCCAGAGCGACCGTTAAGCTTCAAGGTAGTGCCTACTACCGCGGTATTTGGCAACAAGCCATCACCGCGTGGAACAAAACCGGCGCCTTCACCTTTAAAATCACCACTACTAATCAGGTTCAGGCCAAAAACTGGTCCAACACCACCACCGACCTCGCCATTTCCGGCCAAACGCAGCTCTTCAGCCGTGGTAGCCAGATTCAATCCGCCATCACCCGCATCAACTCAGGCGTGTTCAAGTTTTACAAATACAGCAGGGCTTCCCGCGTCATCGTCGCCGAACACGAACTCGGCCACGTCATCGGCTTGCAGCATAGCACCGACCCCACCAGCGTGATGTACTATCGCAACCGCTACACTAGTATCTCGGCGGCAGACGTTGCGAGCGTGAAACAGCATTACCAGTTGCCACTGCTACGAATTGCTGCGCCGTTAATGGTGCAATTGGATGATGAACCGGTGACCATCATATGTGACTTGCAAGCGTTTGATACCTTGGCGGATACTTCTGTAATTATCAGCAATTGACGCTTGTGTCCAGCGTAAGCATTCTTCTGTTTAGTTTGTGAGGTGCGATGATTTGCGTAAACTGTCGATTCCGGTAAGCGGCTAGGTTCCTGCTGTGGGGCCGGCCTGAGCCGAAGGGCGGTCTCAGGCCTCGAAGTTAAGCCTCGCCACAACCCACGCGAGTCTTAACTTCGTCCCCGATAATTGGTGGTTGTTGGAAGAACACCAACAACCACCAATTATCGCGACACAGCATCCACCTAGTCGCCTACCTGCATCTCACATTGCGTAATTAGGCGCTATTGCAGATCATCTCAAGTGCTTAATTGTGCGGTTGACCACGGAATTGCAACGACCTCCGTTGACAACCGCCAGATTTTAGTATCACGCAATCGTTGGTCCATTGCTGTTGCTGAGCATTGACCATAATCGTTTATTACGGTTGTCGAGTTACCATTCAACGTCGCTATTACGCAGTTCCGTCAACTTCAGAATGTGACAGCCAGATGTTCTGTTACCGACAACGCACCATGTAGCGGGAGGCGGAGGCGCGCGAGGCTCAGCAGTGTCGGTATGACTTAAGCAGTCGTAGTCCGTGGGGTTCGGGCTGCGAGTGCTTTAGTCATACGCGGGTCCGGAGAGATCCGGCATGGGCGCTTTTTGCCCATTCCTAGCTCGTAGGCCCGCCACTGCGTTCCAGCCTCGCATAGCGCCGGAGTCTCCCGCGGCATCCCCCACTATAGAAGACCAGAATCACCGAGCTTCACAAACTACACATGCTTACGCTGGACACAAGCGACAGTAAAAAGCCTAACGCACAACGCGCTAGGCTTTTTAACGTTCATCATCACAACCGTGGCAACAATTCAGCCAAAGTAGTCACCTCGCCGATTCGAGGCATCAGTCGGTTCAAAATAAACTCATGGTTCTCAACGTTGCGGTCTGAGCAGGCATCCGCGACAACAATCAACCGGTAAGCAGACTGATAAGCATCCAACGCTGTCGCGTAAACGCCATTGGAAGTTGAAACCCCGGTTAGGATAATCGTATCGATACCGTGTCGGCGAAGTTGCAGATCCAGATCAGTTCCAAAGAATGCCCCCGGATTATGCTTCGTCACCTGAATGACATTTTGTGCATCGGTATCATGCGCAACATCGAGGACTTGCGTAATATCTTCTTGAGTCCGATCAATCGTGCGTTCGTCTTGGTGTTCATCAATCGCACTCAACCGATGGACATCGCTGACGTTGACACCCACCAGCGTGATGAGTGCAGCGGTATTTTTCAGATGATTAGCTAATTGATTATTGGTGGCAACGACATCATCCACCGCATACGGGACTAATGGTTGCGGGTGCAAGATATTTTCTTGAAGATCGATAGTGACCAGCGCCGTTTTGGCGAGGTCGAGTTTGGTTTGGGCCATGGTTAGCAGCCTACTTTCGAATGAATTTGGCATTAAATGCGACCTTTATCATACGCCAACCGAGGCCACCACACAAATAAGCAGCGCTACCATATCCAAGATGCGGACACGATCACGCTGCTCAAAACAACCTTGCTGAGGTGATACTTGTTCTTTCTCTACTACTCATACCGCTCTAGATAGTCACGGATCACGCATCACCTCCATCACGCCGACGCCGTTTCGTTAAACCAACTAATCCTAACAAGCTCAGCAGTGCAAGTCCAACCTGACGCCAAATCGAAACCGCATCATCAGTTTGAGGTAGCTGTTGTGCTGCTTGCGCGTCTGTTGCTGCTTGCGCCGTCCCGGCAGTCGGTGCCTGGGGGGTAGCAACTGGGGAGGAAACTGCCGTTGGGGACGCTTGTGGTACTTGCTGGTTGTTAGGTTCCCGGGCCGGTGTCGATCCAGTTCCGATGCCAGTGCCTGCTTGGGGGGCTTCAGGTGCGGTTGGTCCTAGCTGGTTAGGATCATTGCTTGGCGTTTCGGAAACTGGACCCGGGGTTGGTGTTTCAGGACCAGCCGATCCTGGGGTGGTACCGTCAGGGGTTGTGCCAGTGTTACTCCCGTCCGGCGTTGTACCACCATCGCCAGTTCCTGAGCCAATTACAGGATTGGGCACGTAGGTGATCTGGGTATCTTCACCCAAGTCACTTGGAATTGGTGGCAGGTAGCCCTGCGTTGGGTCGTTTGGATCCTTTGGTGTTAATGGCTTACCATCAGGCCCCTGTGGTGTCTTCCCCGGTACGTATGGAATTACTGGGGCTGCTGGGTCGGTAACGTCCAAGATACCATCTGGTTTCGTTGGGTCATTCGGGTACGGAATTGGTTCGCCACCCGGCTCAGTAGATGTCCAGTTCCCCACTTTCTTGTAAGTCACGTCGACCGTCACATCAGGACTATCAGCTGTCAGATTCGTTACGGTTGGCACCTTATCTTTATCCGCAAAGTAACCTGGTACCGTTGGAATCACCACGGTATCAAACGTGGTATCGCCATCAACCGCCGTCCATGGACTGTTTGGTGTCACTTCGCCGGTTACTAGGTCAACGGTGCCATCACGGGTAAAGGTCACCTCATCCGTATAAGTCGGTGCCGTTGGGTTCCCGTCAACATCCGTAAACGTGACGGTTTCAGTCACGACTTTCGTGAGCGATGTGGTATCGTCACTACCCGCTGGCCACTTCGGCCCATCTGGATCCTCTGGATCAACCGGCTCACCCGGTTTCCCAGGAGTTTCGGTCGTCACCGCTGCCGTTCCGTGGATGAACGTGACAACGAATGCCTGATCTTGCTTGAGATCATTGTCAAACTTGACCCCATCTGCTGGATACCCATCGTTTTGCAGGACGTATCCCTGAGCAACCAAGGCCGCAATTCGCTCAGCTGTCCGGTAATCACTGACCGTACCACCTTCACCCGTAAATTCATCCACGTCACCGATTGGCTTTGGGTTCGCTTCATCGTTCACATCCTGATAGGTCACGGTTGCCTTTTGGATGTTGTCCACGTACGTGATTGGCGTTGCTTCACCTGGATCAGCCGGCGTTGGCGGAAGGTACCCCTGACTCGGATCATTCGGATCTTTTGGCGGCAAATTCTCACCATTCGGTCCCTGTGGAATCAAACCTGGTACGTAAGGAATCACTGGCGCATCTGGTCCAGTTGGATCGAGTACTCCGCCCGGATTGTTTGGATCATTTGGATAGGGCACTTCCGGATAACTCGGGTCAGTTGGTACCCACGCCGCCAATTGTTGGTAAACCACTTCAACGACTTTATCTTGACTCTCAGCAGTCAGGTCGGTTACTGCATCCACCACGGGCGTCACTGTGTAATAAGTTGCAATGACCGGACTCGTCACAGCATCAAAAGTCGTGTCGTCGTTAGTTGCCGTCCAAGTTGTTGATGGGGTGATCTCGCCGGTAACAAGGTCCACCGTTGCGGTTCGAGTAAAGCTGACCTGATCCGTATGGGTTGGCGATACGGTGTCACCGTCAGGCCCCACGTAGGTGATGGTTTCGGTTACCGTTTTTGATAGGTTCGTCACATCATCCGAACCAGCTGGCCACTTCACTCCATCCGGGTTATCAGGATCGACTGCCGTTCCTGGAACCCCCGGTTTATCTGGGGTAATAGTTTCAGTACGGTGAATGAAATCCATCGTGAACTCTTGGTCGACGGTATCATCGCTATCGACTTCGACGTCATCGGGAATGTCGCTTGTAACGTAGACATAACCCAACTTCTCTTGAGCAGTACGTGCCCCCATCAGCAAAGTCCGTCCCTACCAACTCACCTGGTGCGCCAGTCATGTAGTGATCCACCAATTTTTTCGGATCACTCGCATTCGTGACATCTCGGAAATGAAGAATCACCAATTGAGGATTGGTCTGATAGTCGATTGGCGTGTCGATATTCAATGTCGTTGGGGTTGGCGGAAGGTACCCCTTAGTCACATCATTAGGATCAACTTGCGTTAACGGCTTACCCGCGCTAGTTGGCGTTTTAGTAGCAACATACGGGATTACTGTGTCTGTTTTAATCGCGCTCGCATCGTTAGGATCATTTTCGTAATCAATGTCGCCAACACTCGGATCATTCGTCGTCCAGGCACCTAATTTTTGATACGCCACGGTGATTGGAATCGGCGTCGTTGGATTGTTCAGATTGATGGCTTCAATCCCAGCAGCATCAACGACTGGTTGCGTGGTAAAATACCCCGTCAATACCGGCGTGACCACTTCATCAAATTGGCCATTCGTCGTTACCGGCGTCCATTCACCATAAGTTGGATCCGGCGTTGTGGCATCCGTCACCGTCACGTCACGGGTAATCGGCAACGTCTGCGCCACAACTTCAGCTACCAGGTCTCCTTGATCATTAACGTAAGTGATGTTCCGTTGAGCGTTGACGACTTGTGGTAACGCTACGATACCAGGTGTGTCGCCGAGGTCGTTTGATTCAACCACGAAAATATCGGTACTTGGATCAAAACCCGTTAGGTCGGCAGTCCAGTTACCATTATCATCGACCGTTGCGGTGACGGTTTTATCGCCGTTCGTGATTGTAATGATGTTTCCCGGCGCAGTGCCGGTACCGGTGACAACAGTCGGATTAGGCTCTACAGCATCAACGGTTGGCGTCAAGTCGATCGTAGTTGCAATAAATTGACCTTGACTACCAGTAACCTGCATTCTGCCATCAGTTCCGGGAACGACCATATAATATCCCCGAACTACCATCCAAAAATTACCATAATCGAAGGTCGCAGTATAATCTTTTTCTGGAATTACAATTGTGTTTGTACTATTAGCTAATGATACTTGCGCAGCTTTAACTTCTTCCGCATCGTTGGTTATGTCTGTTTCAGTAATCAGGTCAATTTTTTGAACTAACCCCCACTCATTAGCGCTACCTTGATCCGCTGACCAAACGAACCATGGACCGCCGATACCCGGTTTCATAAAATAGTCACCGTTAACAGTTATCGTTTGTCCTGGAACGTGCATCGTAACCACTGATTGATCAGTTAACGTAATTTGGCCATCAATTGTTCTAGTATTAGTCGCCGAAAAAGTAACCCCTTGAATGTAGGATTTATTCGTGAACACTTCTGTTATCACATCATTAGGTGCATTGGCCGCAGCGGTATTGGGTGCAATTCGAAATACTTGCTCGCCATCAGAATAGAGGATATTGGTATTCATTGTCGTTACAATTTGATCAACTTGGGTAACGACCGAACCATATTTTGGCGTACCGTAAGCTAATTCAGTGATATCGATACTATTCGGATTAACCGCCGATACTGATGACCCCGTAGCCGCCAACGCCAATGGTGCTACCACATCAGCCGATTGGGTCGTAGCAGCCGCACTCTGTTCACTGCTTCCCGTGGTTGCCGGCGCTTCAGTAGGTGCTACTTCTGGAACTGGTGTCGTTTCAGAGGTACTTTGCGCCGTGGTTGCATTGGATTGCGTATCAGTGGTAGGTGCCGGAACAGCTTCGGCCGGTGTCTGGGTAGCTGGGACTTGAGTTGCCGGAGTTGTCTGTGTATTATCTGCTGGAATTGCCTCAGCAACAGGTGCTGACTGGGTCGTTGACTCAGGTGCAGTTGTTGTCGGTGCCTGAGTCGTTGGCGTAGTTGCTTCAGGTGCACTCACGGCTGGCGTTGTTGAAGCTGGCTCAATCACGTCAGTCGTTGACATTTCGGCAGCGGTTGCTGGCGTTAGTGGATCAGCCACTGAATTAATCGTAGTTGAATCAGCTGTCGTCGAATCGGCCGGTGCGGTCACCGCCGGTTCAGTCGTATCCGCCTTTGCGCTAATCGTTGTTCCAGCCAGCCCTAACGTTGTGGCAGCAACCCCAGCAATTAACCACTTCGTGCCAGATTTGTATAATTTAAACCAAACTTTCGTTTCTGTCGTATCCCTGATAAGTCGTTCGTGTGCCTGGTTAGCTTTTCTTCCCATCGATTGTCACACTCCTTTTCGCTATGCCTCCTAGATTGATTTAGGCCATCAATCTGCCCTAACTATCGTTTCAAACAATCGGTCTAGCCAACTTTTCATCTGAAGTTTACCGGGATTAGGTTTAGGTATCAAGCATTTCTTTCTAAACCGGAGAAAGTCGGTATAATTGGTCTAGAACGTCACAAATATGCGTTCGTTCCAACAACGACAGTAACTGTCGGATTATCACACACCTTATCAAATCTGACGTATCAATTAATCCAAACAGATTACCCAGTAAAAAGGTGCCGTATTAAACCTGATCATACCATCAACTAAACCTTGTTATTCCACTAAGAGTTTTGTAAGATTAAACTAATTTAACCATATTACTATTGATATTCAGGAGGCACTATGAGAAAGAAAATTGGGTTACTTATCGTAGTCAGTTTAGCCTGCCTGATTCTGGTCGTTGGCGGTCTGATTCACGCAATGACGCCTCAAACTGCTACACCAGTTCACCACACAGCGCAATCATCCGCAACCCAAAGCAGCAACAACTCATCCCAATCGACGAGCACAACTTCTCAGCCGAAAAAGCAAGCAACGGTGACGGTAAACAGCCAACCCGCTACGCCTAGCGTTGTAAAGGCACTGAGCTTCTACAGTCCACAACTTCACCGCCAATGGCGATACCGGGTTTACCTGCCAACGAATTACCAACGCTTAAAGGCAAGTGGCACCCGCTTCGCCAGCATTTATATGTTGCATGGGCTTTACGGTGACGAAACGAACCTCACCACCCAAGCGGACTCGAAAGCCTACCTTGACCGGCTGATCAAGCAAACCGGCATCCCAGTTGTCGCAATTTTCCCAGATGGCGGCAATTCGTTTTACCTCGATAACGCCAGTGGCAAAATGGAAAGCGCAATTGTTGATGATTTAGTCCCTAAAACAGTAGCGACCTACCATCTCGCTGGTCAATCTAAACGCGCGATTGGTGGGATTTCCATGGGTGGCTACGGCGCTGCTCGGTTGATTTTCCGACACCCGCACCTCTTTTCAACTGGTGCGCTGATTTCTCCCGCCATCTGGCAGCAGGTACCGGCAACCGTTCAAACGAACACGCAGATTCCAGCGTTTAAGGTTAACGGAGCGTTTAGCCAACGAACGTTTGAACAGGATCAACCAAGCCGGGAATTGCCCAATTATCTGAAACAGATTAAAGCGCCTGCTCACTTTTACATTGAGACAACATCAAAGGACACCACCGTTCCCGTTGCCGATGTTAACCGTTTCGTTCAACAGTTACGCGCTCAGCACCTTCGACCCGTTTATCAAGTGGACCACTTCGGCAACCACAACTGGTCGTACTGGCAACATGCATTACCATTAGCTTACCGTGATATTTTTCAGCAATTTAAATCCTAATTTGAGGTGATCAATCATGCTTTACTGTCCTAAATGTGGCACACCAATCAGTGCTACCGATACCTTTTGTGGTAACTGTGGTCAAAAATTAACGCCACAAGCTACTACTAATCAAGAAACATCAACGTCACAGTCCGAACCGACACCAACGGCACCTACGACAACTAAGCCAGCTCGCCGCACGGGCCACCACACCGGTAACGGTAAGCGCAAGTGGCTGATTGCGGTGCTTGTCGTCATCGTGATTTTAGGTGGACTCTACGCTTGGGGCAACAGCAATTATAGTAAGCAAAAGCAGGTCAACAACATGATCACCACCCTCCAAAAACGGGACCAGACCGGGGCCGTTAAGTTCCTAACGACCACTGATCCAAGCCTGTCGATCAACGCGAAGGGGTTAGCGCCGTTCATGACTTATTTGGATCAAGACAAGCAGTATTTGGCCAACATGAAAAACGACCTGCTGACTACCGACCAAACCAGTGATGGTACCTTTAAACTCGTTAAGGACGGGCACGAAGCGTTGATTTTCCCTAAATACAAACTGGAAACCATCGCCATGTATCCAACGGTGACCACCAACATCGACCAAGCTACTATTAGCCTCAACGGGTTGAACGTGGCAACGGCCAACAACACCAACTATTCCTACAAAGCAGGCCCCCTGTTCCCCGGTCGCTACACCTTCAAGCTTGGTGGCAGTGCCGATAATTCAAAATCGGTTACGAAGAATCTTGTTTCAGCACAGGCCAAGAGTATCAAGATCGACCTCTCCACACCAAACGATGATTCTGACAGTGATACCCCAGTGACTGCGACCCAAGCTACCAACAGTTCAAGTGCTTCGGCTTCGTCATCATCCGAAAGCAGTGACGTCGATAACTCAGACAGTGGCGACAACAACCACGGCCTGTTTGAAGAAGAGTACAGCGGCGATGAACAGTACGGCATCGACGAAATTGCCGATGACTACGGCTTCGACTATGACGACTACACCTACATCGTCAGCTGGCCGCATCAAGATGTCCTTCAAGTAAAGGCGTACGACAAGGATACGCACCAGTACGACGAAACTTACCGGTATGACCAGATCCATGATATTTCGAGTTCATTGGATGAGTCGACGGGAAAGTTTGAAGAGTAGCGTGTGAAACAAAGCGTTTAGAATCTTGGCGCATAAGTGGCGTCCCAAAACGTGATTAAGTCCTAGAATAAGACAATAGCGGCGTGGACTCCGATTCTTGGAGTCTACGCCGCTATTGTCTTATATGAACGGAACTTGCGTTTTATCACGCGTTTAGGCTAGTTAACCGTCTTGAATCTCAATAATATCCTTAACCAACTATGAGTTAAGACGCCAGTTCGATACTTGTCAATCTAACTCCTAAAATCTAATAAGCACTAGTCGACCGCAAAACCTCCGGATTTCGGTTCGACAACAGTAAACCGTGACCGGCATTATCAAAAGCCAGCGCTTCAAATTCGCGGTGAGAATTGAACTTACTGTATTTAAAATCACTCGACTTCAACGAGCCGTTGCCGTTTAACTTTTTAGCTGGGAAACTCGTAATCGAATCGTCCGCCACGAGGTATAGCCGACCATTATGCGCGTTGTAACCGATGGCCTGTTCATGCGTGCCTGGACGCCGGGTGAACAATTGTTTCGTCAGGCGGAAGTGCACCGTCTTTGTCCCAATCGTTCCCTTATAAACCTTCACCTTCGACCCAGAAACGGTCCAGTAGTAGGCGTTACCACTATGATCAAAGGTTAATTCATGGCCACCCGGGACGTTAACGCCGTGGTTGGTCATGTGGAAGGTGATTGCTTTATTGGGCGTCAATGATGAGGTACTGATGCGCTGCAGCGTTGACGTTCTAGTCGCCTTCATGGTTAAATCGCGCCACATGTACAGCGACTTATGCTTCTTATCGTAAGCCAGCGACTGACCGTGGCCGGTGGTAAAAATGCCGCCAATTTTAACTGCCGAATTGCCGGATTTGCTATCCATGGCAGCTTGAGTTTTAGCGTATGACATTTTGTTGAGCTTGTTCATATCAAACCGCGCAACGAAACCCTTGTTCGTCATGCCCGGCGTGTAGTGTGGCTGGTACAGCACGTACAGGTAGTGACCGCCGTCGTAGGCAAATGACTGCGGATTGGTCATATCGTATTTGGTATTCCCCTTCGCCGCATGGGTCGTTGGTAACTGATACTTCGTTTTCAACGTCCACTTTTGGTTACCACCAACACTACTGATGGTGTTGGTGCCACTCGGATCCTTCGCAAACTGGTAGGCGCCAGCTTTGACGAAACCCGTGGCGGTGTTATTCACCGTTCGCAGGCTATTGCCCGTGTACTGGGTGATGGCATTGCTAGACTGCTTGTAACTAGCGGCCTGTGCCGTGGTTATAGTTGCTGCTAGCACCCCTAGGCTAGCGGCGATGGTGAGGATGATTGATCTACTTTTCATGATGATACCCCCTATTGTTGATGGGTTAAGGATACCACAGTTTTTGGGGCGGGGTTAGGGGGTGCGTAGTGAGAAATGCAAATAAACGACCTGCGCCGAAATGAGTTTCAAAAGACAGGAGTTGCATGTAAGGCCCTCCCAGCACCCCCCCAAAAACCGGGGAGTACATTGCTATTTCCGAGTGCTACTGGCGATGTTCATTGCTACTACTTATTTTCGGTGCCACTTGGGCTTTGGTTGGCAATAATTGACATCATTTTGAAGTTTGTTGACGTTACTACTTTGATTAGCCTGCGCCGAAATGAGTTCCAAAAGACAGGGAGTTGCATGTAAGGTAACTACGATAAAACCGCCAGGCCCGGGCACTTTCATCGTAGTTACCTTACACACCACTCCCTAATCGTCTTTTTCCACTCTCTGATACTGCGCCGAAACGAGCTCCGCAAAACTGAGAGTTGCATATAAGGGCACCTAAGTCATACTGGCCAAAAACCAGCCAGTATGACTTAGGTGCCCTTATACTCCACTCTCAAACCGTTTTGCTCCGCTCTCTAAATCAGCGTCGCAATTGCCTCACAAATCCGCTTCGTCACAACCGGGTTATCCATCGTATACAGATGCACCCCATCGACGCCCTCTGACAAAAGGTCGACGATTTGGTCCACCGCATAGGCGATACCGGCGTCTCTCATGGCGATTTTGTTGTCTTGGTAGTGGGCCATCATCTTCAGGAACTTTGGTGGTAGCGCCACGCCATTCATCGTCGCCATTTTTCGGATCTGGCGTTCGTTGACCACTGGCATGATGCCGGCTTGAACCGGGACATCGATGCTGGCTAGTTCGCAACGTTCCAAAAACTGGTAGTAATGCTCATTTTCAAAGAAGAGTTGCGTAATTAACTGAGAAACCCCTGCGTCAACTTTGCATTTGAGTCCTTTAATATCACTTACGCTATCTTTTGCTTCCGGGTGAACGTCCGGGTAACACGCACCCAGCACGTTAAAGTCCCCATCCTGCTTGATTTCCGTCACCAAATCACTAGCGTATTGGAAATCACCGGGAATGTGGCCGTCCTCGGGTAAGTCCCCTCTTAACGCCAGGACGTTGTCCAACCCATCGGCTTCAAGTTCTTTCAAATACTGTTGAACGCCAGCTTTCGTGAAGTTGATCCCCGGAATGTGGGGCACCGCTTCAATGCCGTACTGCTCTTTGATGTAGCGACACAAATCTAACGTACCAGACTTGTTGTCCCCACCACCAGCACCGTACGTCACACTGATGTAGGCCGGTTTCAAACTCGCTAACGTTTCTAACGATGTGTAAAATCTGTCCAAAGCCTTCTCAGAAGCATTTGGCCGTGGTGGAAAAATTTCAAACGAAATCACGGGGCGTTCGTTGAAACAATTAACGACCTTCATGAGCGAGTTCCTGACGTACTTGGTGCGTTGCCGCTACAACGTTTTCCAGACTAGCAGTGGTTTCAGTCGTGCCCCGTGTCTTCAAACCACAGTCCGGGTTGATCCAAACGTTGTCCAGTGGCACCTTCTTCAAAATCTTGTGAATCGTGCCCGCAACTTCAGCTTCGGATGGGATCCGTGGTGAGTGAATGTCGTAAACACCAGGGCCCACGTGGGTCTTAAAGTGGTCTTCTTGTAGCGTATCCAACAGTGTCAAGTCAGCCCGTGAGGCTTCAAATGAAATCACGTCAGCATCCATATCATCGATGGCATCAATGATGTCGCCGAACTCACTGTAGCACATGTGGGTGTGAATCTGAGTCGTTGCTTGAACCTTGCTACCAACTAACCGGAACGCTGGAATGGCCCAATCAAGGTAACGGCTGTACCAGTCTGACTTCCGCAGTGGTAACTTTTCGCGCAAGGCAGCTTCATCAATTTGGATGATCTTAATGCCGTTCTTTTCAAGATCCAACACTTCTTCTTGGATGGCCAACGCGATTTGGAGCGTGGTTTCCTTCTTCGAAATGTCTTCACGAGGGAATGACCAGTTCAGGATCGTAACGGGACCGGTCAGCATCCCCTTCATTGGCTTGTCAGTCAAACTTTGAGCGTAAACGGATTCGGCAACCGTGATTGGCGCGTTCCGTGAAACGTCACCCCAGATGATTGGTGGCTTAACACAACGCGTCCCATATGATTGAACCCAAGCGTTTTGGGTAAACAGGAAACCGTCGAGTTTTTCACCGAAGTATTCAACCATGTCATTGCGTTCGTATTCCCCGTGCACTAACACGTCGATACCGATTTTTTCTTGGAATTCAACGCAGGCCTTGATTTGGTCGCGGTTGAATTGATCGTACTGCTCCTTAGTGATCTCGCCGCGCTTGTATTTGGCCCGGTTACGACGCACTTCGCGGGTTTGTGGGAATGAGCCGATCGTGGTTGTTGGCAGTTCTGGTAAGTTGAACTCCTTCTTTTGGATGGCAGCCCGTTCTTCAAAGGATGGTTCGCGGTGGAAATCACTTTCCTTCAAAGCAGCGACTTGGTCAATGATGGCTTGGTTTTCTTCGTAACGTGGTTTAGCGAAAAGGGCTTGGTTGGCAGCCAACGCATCCGCGCCGTTGCCGGCCAAAATGTTGTCCAAATCCTTTAATTCAGTCAACTTTTCCTTAGCGAAGGCTAGATACTTGATGTACTTATCCGCCAACTTATCTTCGTTCTCCACCGTGTATGGCACATGGAGTAATGAACAAGAGGTCGTCAACACAACGTTGTCGGTTGGCAATTGCTTGATCAACGCGAGTTTTTCGTCGTAGTTGGCCTTCCAGATGTTCTTGCCGTTGATCACACCGGCAAACAACGTCTTATCAGCTGGAAAACCCTTGCTGGTAACGAGGTCGAGAGTTTCAGCGCCTTCCAAGAAGTCGAGGCCTAAGCCGTCAAAATCCAAGGAGGTCAACAGGTCGTAACTATCACGAACATCGCCGAAGTAAGTTTGAGCTAAGACCTTCAAGCCATGCTTGCCGCTCAAAAGTGGCTTGTAGATGTCGGTAAAGAGTTCCAAATCAGCTTCCGTTTGGTCTTTCACCAAAGCAGGTTCGTCTAATTGGATCCATTCCGCACCCAAGTCAGCCAGTTGACTCAAAACGGCATCGTAGGCCTTGATCAAGTCAGCGGCGTAATCACGGGCTTGCTTACTGCCGTTGTATTGGCCTAATTGTAGCAAGGTGTAAGGGCCAACCAAGGCTGGACGAGTTGCGTAACCTTGAGCCTTAGCTTCTTTGTATTCGTCAAAAATCTTCGTTCCGACTAGTTTCACATCGGTATCGTCATCGAATTCTGGTACCAAATAGTGGTAGTTGGTGTTAAACCATTTCTTCATACTCAAAGCGGTCACATCACCGTTATCACCTTGGTAGCCCCGCGCTTGGGCGAAGTATTCGTCAAGCGTTGAGAGGTTCAGATCCTTATAACGCTTTGGCACGATGTTGAACAACGTTGCCGTATCCAACGTGATGTCGTAGTACGAAAAGTCGTTAGACGTTAATTGGTCAATGCCAGCATCACTGATCGTTTGCCAGTTTTGTTGGCGCAGTTCAGCGGCGGTTTGGGCCAATTCGTCAGCGGTGATCTCGTGCTTGAAGTATTTTTGAACGGCGAACTTTAATTCACGGTGACTGCCAATACGTGGGTATCCAATAATTGTGGTTGTCATAAACGGTTATCTCCTTTGCGCGTTTGTGCGCGTGTCCGTTCAGGTACCGTCGCTGCTCCAGAGCATCAGTGAGCCATCGATCTTCCTTTCGGATTGATGAGTTGCTGATACGGCCGAACAATTTACGGTGACACCTGAACCTGTCAGTGGGTCACTTCAATTTAAATCGAATCAACTGAAGCGCTGCATGACCTGACCATCAATGCCGTCACCAAGTAGAAAACTAGCAGTTGCGATTTTATTACAATGTAAGTAGCAGATCTTGGCCACTATATTTTCCTCCCTTCGTCATTGATGAGATTACCTAAACAAAAAAATCGCCCTTACTCCCGCATAGTGCGAGAATAAGGACGATTGCTCGTGTTACCACCTTAGTTCGAAGCGGACTTCCATCCACTTCCTCATTGGGTACCTGTTGATACCTCAGCGCTGTAATGGGCACACCCATGATGAACTTACTTGCGCTCGTCCATCCGTTTAGTTGAAGACCATCTTCACGTTCGCCCCGTACCGCTTCACACCAACCGCGGTTCTCTTAGACAGTTAAGAACGTTACTCATCTTCTCATCTCTTTTTCATATCGTGGGAACATGATAACCCGGTTAAAATTAAATGTCAAGTCCCAGTCCTGATTGTTTTTTTCGATTATCAAATATCTGTTACTATCAGCGGTATCTTAACCATTAAACCGCTATCACAAGTCGATTAACTAGTTTTTAATTTAATCACTTACACGTTATAATAAATGGGGAGTCTGACCAGCTGAAGAAAGTACCCAATTGGTCTACCTCGCTTTATCATCCAAATACTTGGCTCAGCATGACCATTCGCTAGCCCTGACACAGTCAAAGGAGTTTTTACCATGAGAAGAACTGAACGCGAAGTAACTGAATCCGTAACGCTACAACAAATCGTCCAAGATGGCCGCACTTTAAACCTAGCCATCAATGATACCCCAGCCCCTTACGTCGTCCCAGTTAACTACGGTTACGAATACGATGCGGACTACAAACTCCACCTGTACATCCACGGTGCCCCAGCGGGTAAGAAGCGCGACTTGATTGCCGCCAACCCAAACGTTTCGTTTAGCATCGTGGCCAACGCAAAGTTGTTCGTGCCGGAAGACCCACAACAACTCAGCCATTTCAGCACCCTTTACCAAAGTGTCCTAGGAACTGGTACAGCAACGCTGATTGATGATTTAACTGAAAAGGAGCACGCCCTGCGCTTACTGTTAAAGCACGAAACCGGCGAAGATCTCCCGGGTGAAATTAAACAACATGATTTGGAATATGTTGGTGTGATCCGGGTTGATGTTGAGCAATTGACGGGGAAGCAGCATAGAGAATAGAGAGCTAGAGAGCGGAGCAAAACGCTTTGAGAGTGGAGTAAAACGCTTTGAGAGTGGAGTAAAACGCTTTGAGAGTGGAGTAAAACGCTTTGAGAGTGGAGTATAAGGGCACCTAAGTAATACTGGCTGGGCCTTGGTCAGTATTACTTAGGTGCCCTTATATGCAACTCTCAGTTTTGTGGAGCTCATTTCGGCGCAGGCTAATAAGTGCAATAACGTCAACAAGCTTCAAAATAATGCCGATTATTGCCAACTAAAAGCCCAAGTGGCGCCGAAAATAAGTAGTAGCAATGAGCATCGCCAGTAGCACCTTGATCCAGAAAGATGCCCGTTTTTCGAGTGCCACGACAAGCTTTTTCTCACAAAAATCACCCCAAAACAACCAACCCTACAAACAAAAAAAGACAAGTGGTCTACCTCCCACTCGTCTTTTTATTTACCGTATTTTCCTAACTCAATCCAGAAAAATCAACCAAATTCAATTAATCTTCCCGGCGCTTCTTAACACCCAAACCCAACAAACTCATCAATCCCAGCAAAGCCACACCCATCACAGTCGTAGGTGTTTCTGACTCGTTTGTTTGTGGTAACCGTTCAGCCGCAGTTGCCGATTCAGCATTAGCGGTCACAGTTTCACTTGGGGTCCCTGTAACCGTCTGACCGGTCACACCGACTCGAGCTGACGTCCCAGTCTTAACCGCAGTCGCCGCTTGTTTCGTCACCTTAGTCGTTGGTTCTGGGGTAACTTCAGGTTTAGCCGTTGGTTTTTGCCCTGGCTTCTCCGTTGGGATCACAACCGTTGGCTCTGGTTCTGCCGGCGTAGTTGGATCGGTCGTTGGGGTGGTTTCAGGCGTGGTTGGAGTCGTCTCCGGTGTTGTCGGATCAATTGGATTTGTCGGATTCGTTGGATCAGTTGTTGGTCCAGTCGTACCGCCGTCCCCGGTATTTGAAATCGGCCGGATCTTTACCGTAAGCTTAGTACCATTATCTGGCGCTAACGTGTAGTCAATGTTGGTATCTTGACCTGGCACTAATTCATAGCCTTCAGGAACAACGACCGTGTAAGTGCCGTTATCATCAACTTTGCCGTTCAATTGATCTTCCTTCACCACTTGGTTATTGTCTTGGTTGACGTACTCAACCGTCCCACTCGTCGCTTGTGCTTTGACGTTGTAGGTAATGGTCGACTTATCAGCCAATTGATGAATGTTACCTTCTAGCAAATTATCCGGACTATTAAGACTCGCAAATGACGTTGTGTAGGTGTTGTCCTTACCCGTGATAATGGCGTCATACAGCGCTTTTGCCATTTCTGAAGCGGCCGCACTACCTTGTTCTGCGGCGTAATCCGTGGTAACCGTCTCACCCGTGTCAGGGTCAGTCGTCACTAGCACATAGTTACCCACACCAGTCGTTGGATCGTAGGTAATCGTCGTCACGGTGTGGTTAACACTAGTCGTATCGTCCACGATCGTCACACCGGTTAAATCGTATCCCGCTGGAATCTGATTCGTAACGTCGCCATAGGTCGTCTTGTCCTTATCAACTGACACAATGTTGCCATCAGCATCAACTTGAACGGCGTAACTATTGTTCCCCGTTTGTGTTGGTCCCACGACCTTGCCAGTATCCGTTTTAACTTCAGTGGTGTAAGACGTGTTAATCGTCGCATCAGCCGTCACGGTATAAGTGATTGTTGTGCCCGTCGAAATTTGGTTAACGTTCCCGTCGGCCAACAAGGTGTCCTTATTGGCAACCTTGCTAAACGAAGTTGTGTACTGGTTGCCTGAGTTGCTAATGATGCCATCCACGATTGCTTTAGCATTTGCCGAAGCCGCAACACTACCTTGTTCCTGTGCCATGTTCCAAGTACTGTCATTGTCAACCGTTACCACGTTGCCCATCCCGGTTCTTGGGTCGTAGGTCACCATGGTGACAAGACCATTCACGTTCGTCGTATCAACGATCGTGATGCCAGTCAAAGTTTGACCATCTGGAATGGTGTCGGTGATGCTTGGTGTTGCAATATCATCGTCAACCGAAATGATGTTGCCATCCGCATCCGTTTGAACGTGGTAGGTGTTCGTAGCTGATTGTGGTCCTGAAATCGTCTTGCCGTTGGCGTCCTTCACTTCAGTGGTGTATGGCGTTTCGACTGTAACGTTTGGATCGAATAAGACGTAGTTGGTAACCCAATCTGAAACTTGACCACCGACTTTAAGGGTTTCTGGCTGTTGCAAATAACTCGCACGAGCCAAGAAGTCATACCGATCGGCTAAACTATTCGTTGTAATTGCCTTATCGTACGCATTTTGGACAGCTGTACCGGCAACAATAAATTTTGTCCCCCAAAGTGACTTGATGACTGTATTCGGTTCATTAAGCAATGTATCTTGCGCCGCTTGATTGACCGTTGCTAATTGGTCATTCGTTGCGTTGAGACCAACACCCAGTACCTTATTCAAATACTCATCAACTGTATAGGCTGTTTTAACACCATCCACCGTCACATTAACCGTACTGTTAGCATAGTCTACTGACCATCCAGCTTGATCTGGTGTTTTTTCACTAATCGTGCTATTCGTCACTAAAATCTCAGCTATTGGATTCAATTCGTTTTGGGCGTATGAACTTCCAGTACTCCCGCCAAAACCAATTTTATTCCCATCACGGTCAAAATATTGAACTGCATTATTTTGGGTGGCACTATAATTCAACTCATCCGCCGTAGTCGCAGCCACCGCTGTAACCTTCTGCGGCGTCCCAGTAGTCTCATAAGCTACCTTACCAGCCGCTTTAGCTGCATCAACATCCGTAGCCGTTACGTCACCTAAATTAGTGACCATCGTTGATTGGGCAGTCGTTGTGTCTGACTGTTTTGGTGTCGTTGTCGTATCTGATTGATTAGGTGTCGTTGAATCAGCCACCGGCGCAGTTTGTTGGTCGTTTGTTGCCGCTGATCCCTGTTCGTCAGCTTGTGGCGTTGTTGCAGTTTCAGCAACATCGCTACTGTTAGTCGTCGTTGGTGTTTCAACGGTGGTCGTTGATGACGCACTCGTTGCAGTATTGTCTGTCGTTGCCGTGTCGCTCGTCGTCCCTGCCGTCAACGTTGCCTGCTTATCGGTCTTAACCGCATTAACGTTAGCCGATTCAGTCGTTGCCGCATCCGTATCGGTCACATCCGCTGACGCTGACGTGGTTGTCACACCCAGCGTTCCTAGCCCGATACCGACAACGGTAACGCCGGCAACTAACCATTTACGACCCTTCTTATACATCTTAAAATGCGTTTTGGGTTCTCCAAAACTACTCCTATGTTGATTCATAAGCAATCCCCTCCAAGGTATAAAGTTGCTAATTACGGTCTAAAGCACTAGTTCCCCATAGTGGTTTAGAGCATTCCATTACAGCCTTATCATATCATAATCACTCATTATTTAGAATCATGCTACTTTACTTACTAATTACTAGTTTCTTCCTATTAATGGAACGTTATAACATCGGTAATAGATGCCATTATATCAACATTTATTCAAGGTCAAAAAAAAAAATCGGTTATGATTTAAACACAATCACAACCGATTTGGCGACTCTATCTAGGGTGTCTGTTGGACAATCTTCAACCCAAATTTTTAAAACTCGCGGCAGTATTTCAAAACTGTCACAATAATTTCAAATACCGTCGGAACACCTTGTACGCCGCGTTATCCGGCGTTTCAGGGAACATGACGTCCGGTACCTTAGCGGCTGGTACCCAGTGGGCAACACTGAGTTCGGCCGATTTGGTCAGCGGCGTCTTATCGATCACCGCAATAAACCCATGCATCAGCTCACTGTTTGGACCGAACCAGTGGGTGCCAGCATACTGTAAGTGGTCAATATGGACACCAAGTTCTTCTTGAACTTCTCGAACAGCCGCAATTTCGGCCGTTTCACCGGGTTTGATGTACCCGGAGATCAATGACTCGTACTGCTTTGATAGATATGGCATCTTCACCAACGCAACGTCGTGGTACTGATCTGCAACCAGGACCATTACACAACTTGCGAAAATCGGAAACCAGTAACGTTCACAATGGGGACAAAACGGTGTTTCACCATCGTCACCGGCCACCTTGGCAATCAGTTTCGTGCCACAGGTCGGGCAAAATTGATAGGTCATAAACTCACTTCGATTCTGACTAGCGACTTAGTGCCAGCCGTTTCTTTATTCCATTAAAGTATAGGCGATTTGGCCACCAAGTTGTAGCCATAATTTTATCTCGTTCGCTTTGATAAGCAGCAACCGTGATTCTGATGCCAACAATTCCGATTCGGCGATTTAAGCGGACCACTGAGATAATACGCACAAAAAAATCCCGGACCAGTGTGAGGTTCTGGTCCGGGCATCTTAACTTGATGAGAAACTATGTGTTTGTCTATAAGGAGTGTTAACTTAAAGCTATGTGTTAGTAGTGCTGATTATGTGTGGTAACGCTATGTGTGAGTGTGCTATGTGGGGCGCCAATTTAGTTGCCCGATTATGGTTAAAGTACTTATGTGTTTATTTAGCTGCAACTGTTGCTGCTGCAGGTTGTTGCTTGTATTTGCGCATCATTTCGGCCATGTGGACTTCGTGAGTAATGAACTCGTGCGTCCGGCAAACGTAATCGTGTTCGCGACCGATCTTGGCGATGTACCCGTTGATGTAATCGACTTCCGTTGGACGGCCCTTCGAGAAGTCTTGGTACATGGATGGGTAGTGGTATGGGTTAGCAACTCGGCTAACGTAATCAACCGATTCAACTTCGGCCTGACGGGTTTCAACTAAGTGAATACCGGCCCGTTCGCAGGCGTCAAATGATTCGTTCATCAACTGAGTCGCCATGTCTTTAACCCCTGGATACTCAATAAATTGACCCATTTGAATTTCAAACATCGTGCATAATGTATTGACCACGGCGTTGAAGACCACCTTGGACATCAACGTGCCCATGAAGTTGTCAGTCATGATTGGGCCTAAGCCAGCATCCTTGAAGTCATCGAAGATTTGGTGCGTCATCGCATCGTTGGTCTCCGTCTTGTTGCACATGTGCATTTCCCCGATTCGAGGTGCGCCCATGAAATCAACATCGGCTGGTCCGTTAAGTACGGTGGCGATCATCGCCGTCCCGCCAACAATGTGGTTATCTGGGAAGTACTGACTGATTTTATCAATGTGGCCCATGCCGTTCATTGCTGAAAATACATATTGGTGTTCCTTGAATAGCGGTGCGCACCGCTTCAACATGTCAGCTAATTGCATTTGCTTAACGAAGATAATCCAAACGTCCGGATCGCCGGTATAATCTTCAGGATAACTGACATTGATCGGTACCATGTGGCGGTCCTTATGATCACGGGACACGTAAACGCCGCCCTGTTCCTTGATTTTTTCAACGTTGGGTTCCCAAGTATCAACAAAGTCCACTTGATTGCCAGTCCGTTCTTGAACCAATACCCCGTAACGAAGTCCCATTGCACCTGCACCAATTACTGTATATTTTGTCATATGTGTCATCCTTTCGATGTTTGTTACATCAGTTGTTCTATGTGGTGTTACGATATGTTGTTGCTATATGTTGGTACTCATATGTTGACGCTATGTGTGTTCGTGATGCTATCTGTGAAACTATGTGTTGATGCGATATGTGTTAGTAATGCTATAGATGAACCTATGTGTTGAAACGATATGTGTTGGTAATTCTATATGAAACTATGTGTTTACGAAAACGATAAGAAAAAGCGCCCCTAAGCATCTCTGCTTAAGGGCGCTTTCGCACGGTACCACCTTAGTTTCCGACTGCATCACACAATCGGCTCAGTCCGGACGTATTCATCCGGTGGTAAGGTAGTGGTTACCGGCCACGATTCCTATTAATCAAGAATCGGTTGCTCCGCCTTAACTTTAAGCTGAAGGATCGTACGTGTTCTCACCAGCCACGCTCTCTTAACCGATCGCTTCCACCTAATCCTCAAGGTTTCATCGCATCTCATCGTTTTCTAACTATGCTCACATAATACTGGGGATTTTGATTTCTGTCAATGGTTTTGGCAAAATAATTTCAATCTCCGTTTTAGATTATTGCTCACATAGTTGCCACATCAACGTTTATGCGTTCGAAACTTTTTTGCTGTTGCTTGTGTCCAGCGTAAGCATTTTTCTGTTTAGTTTGTGAAGTGAGATTTGCGTAAACGGTCGATTCCGGTAAGCGGCTAGGTTCCTGCTGGTGGGGCCGGTCTGAGCCAAAGAACGGTCTCAGCCCTCGAATCTAAGCCTCGCCAAAACCCGCGCGAGTCTTAGATTCGTCCCCGATAATTGGCGGTTGTCGGAAAGAACGCCAACAACCACCAATTATCGCGACACAGCATCCACCTAGCCGCTTACCTCCATCTCACATTGCGCAGTTCGGCACTATCGCAGAACATCTCAAAACACGTTGAACGGTAATATTGTCTCGTCGAATCAGCATAAACGTGACGTTCAACCGATGAAGTTCAGCATCACTCAATCGGTGATTCATTGTGATTACTGAGCATTGAGCACAATCGTTTTTTGCGGTTGTTTAGTTACCGTTCAACGTTGCCATCACGCAGTTTCGCTAACTTCAGAATGTGACAGTCAGCGGTTCTGGTTACCGACAGCGCACCATGTAGCGGGAGGCGGAGGCACGCGGGGCTCAGCAGTGTCGGTATGACTTAAGCAGTCGTAGTCCGTGGGGTTCGGGCTGCGAGTGCTTTAGTCATACGCGGGTCCGGAGAGATCCCGGCATGGGCGCTTTTTGCCCATTCCTAGCTCGTAGGCCCGCCACTGCGTTCCAGCCTCGCATAGCGCCGGAGCCTCCCGCGGCATCCTCCCACTACAAAAAAACCAGAATTACCGAATTTCACAAACTATACATGCTTACGCTGGACACAAACGACAGCAAAAAAGATCCGATATTCAACAAAGAACACCGAATCTTTCAAAATTACTATTTAAGCGAAGCAATCAGCTTCTGCACAGCCTGTGCTTGGAATTGCGCAGTGGCTTGCTTAGTGACTTTAGCTTGTTCGGCCGATGACATGGTTGGGTTCTTCGTCATGGCAGCAGTAACCTGCTTGGTGACAAAGGCCTTGGCTTCCGCCTTCAGCTTAGCTTGGTAAGTCTTGCTCTTCATTTGCTTGGAGAGCGCTTTTGATTGGGCAACGGTTAACGTGACCCAGTTTTTGTTAACGTAGATGTAGTTCGTCCGCTTCACAAACTTGTGGTTTTCACCAGTCAAGCCGAACCAGAACTTAGCGGCACCACTCTTGTAACGCCAGCGAACCGTCTTAGTGACGATGCGGGTGTTACCAGTCGTGGACTTCAACTTGTTCGTGGTCGTGCTCGTTGCTTGCGTGGTGCTGGTCTTCTTAGCATTTGCGCTAGCTTTATAGATGTAAACCTGTTTGTTGTTCTTCGTCCCAATTGGTTGGTAAAGAATCATTTGAAGTTGCTTGGATGGACTTACGGAATAGACCTGTTTGCTGGTGGTTTCCGTGTATTTTTCCAACCCGTAGTGGTTCTTCCAGTTGTTAACAGCGAAATAACTGGAAACAATCAGACCTAATACGGCGATCAGGGTCAAAATCAAATTAGTGGCTTTGTTATCAATGTAGATGAAGAAAACAAAGGACAGAATGGTAAAGACTGCAATTGCGACTAAGATCATTTGCTTTCACCTCCATCAACTGGATAATCGCTTACTTCCCCACGGTTCTTCATGAAGAAGGCGGTCACGAGTGCCAGTAAACAGAAGAGGGCCGCAACAATAAAGGCTGCGTGGTAGCCAGACAACGTTGCGTTGATTGCAGCGTCCTTGTAAGCCAACGGATCCGTCTTCAACAAGTGCTTAGCTGGCAGATTGTTATTCGTAATGTTTGTCAAAATACTGATTAAAATGGCTGTCCCAACGGAACTAGCAACTTGCCGCTGGGTGTTGTTAACGGCCGTCCCATGCCCAATCAATCGAACAGGTAAAGCGTTCATCCCAACCGTAGTTGTAGGCATCATAGCCATTGAGATCCCTAACATCCGAACAGCATACAAGACAACGATATATGCAGTTGGGGTATCTTTAGTAATGAAGATAAATGGAATCGAGCCAATGGTCAGCAATAACATCCCCATGATCGATAGGCGCTTGGCACCGTAACGGTCAACGGCCCGACCAGTAATTGGGCTCATGATCCCCATCATCAGGGCACCGGCTAACAACGTTAAACCAGAGTGGAAAGCTGACATGCCTTTAACAACTTGTAAGTACAATGGAATAACCATTTCAACCCCAACCATGGCCATGTTAGCAATCGAACTTAAAATTGCTGAGACCATAAATGGCTTTGAGCGGTAAACCTTGAGTTCCAAGAATGGATCGTCCATTTTAAGTTGACGCCAAACGAAGAGCCCCACGACAACGACCCCGACAATTAAGAAACTAATGACCTTGGCACTGCCCCAGCCGTCATCCCCAACAGTCGAGAAGCCGTACAACAGACTCCCGAACCCAATTGTTGATAAGACAACTGATAAGACGTCAATGCCTTCCTTCTTAGTTGGTAAGACGGGTTTCATAAACCAGAAACTAGCAAGAATGACAACTGCGACGATTGGAATGATCATCCCGAATAAGTCACGCCAACTAAAGTTATCAATGACCCACCCTGACAAAGTTGGGCCAATGGCTGGTGCTAACCCGATAACGATCCCGGCAAGCCCCATGGCAGATCCACGCCGTTCTGGCGGGAAAATTGATAACATGATCGTTTGTAGCAATGGCATGGTTACCCCAACGCCAACTGCTTGGATCAAACGACCCGTTAATAAGATACCGAAGTTTGGTGCGATATATGCGACTACTGTTCCGGCAAAGAAAATAACCATTGCAATAATGTATAACCACTTTGTATTAAACCGCGTGCTTAACCAAGCACTAATTGGGATCATAATCCCATTAACTAACATAAACCCAGTAGTCAACCATTGAACGGTCGCTGTTGATACATTGAACGCGTCCATGATGGTTGGAAATGCTGTGGCCAAGATCGTTTGATTTAAAACCGTACAAAAAGTTCCGACTAACAGAATGACGATCATCATCATTCGGCTGTACGGTTTCCCATTCATATCAACCGCTTTGTTCACTTAAGTCAACCTTCTTTTATTTAAATTTCGTTTTTCGTTCCTTTTAAACGACTGTTGACTATAATAATAACTTTTAAGGAATTTGTCAACAATCTTGACAATATTATTTAATAATATATACTAGTTGTTGTTAAATCTGCCATTGTTATGAACAATCCTAACAATCAAGAACCCGTTAACGCCGGGAATGAAAGCTATTACAAAATTTTCAAAATTTGAACGAACTTTTAGAAAACTTTTCAGAAAAGAGGATTTAAGTTGAGTAGTGAATTTCACGATGAATTAGCGTTTATGAGTCGTAACGTTGAATGGCACTTAGGTATCGGTGATGTCGCCACGGCAACCGGAGTTTCACAGAGTCAACTACGATACTGGGAGCAAAAAGGTTACATCACAAGCGCTAAGGAAAACGGCCAAAATCGAAAATATACGTACGCCACTCTAATCAAAGTCTTTGTCATCAAGCGCCATATGGAACAAGGATTCACCCTCGCAGCGGCGGCTAAGAAAGCCGATCAGCGCAAAGAAGCCATTGACGTCATCAAGCACGCCATTGTTGACCGATTCCAAGGGATTGATCAAATTGATGGTTATCCCGCCGTTAATCTGGGTTACCTTAACGAAAATCAAAATGAAGTTTTATATGCTGTAGTTAAGGAAGATCATACGGATTTAAAGTTGATTCCGAGAGATAAATAAATTTAGTGATATTAAAAACGCACCCGCCGTAATTTGGTGGGTGCGTTTTTTGTTGTGTCTGTGTCGTTGGGCTTGTTTTGTGTTGGCTGTTTGTCGTCGCTTCGCTTGTCAAAGCCGTATGCCGTGCTTTCTGGCTACTGTGCCGAATGGTGCTACGCAAGACTGAGAGCTATGCGTAAGTCAACTCCGGTAAAACCGCCAGACCCAGGCGCTTTCACCGGAGTCGACTTACACTACGCTCTCAACCCGTCTTGCTCCGCACACTATCTTGAAATCACAATATTCCCATCATCAGCACTCAATTGGTAAGTCTTCTCTGCGTTCATACTACCGTAGTTACCAGTATCCTTACCATACAAGGTTACATGACCATCCGAAGCATTGGCCGTAATACCCACGTGCTTACTTGGTTCGATCTGACCGTTGATGTGACCATCTTCCGCCCGAACCTGCATGGTCTTCAAAATGTTTTGTTGATCGAAGTCCACGTTCGCATCGCTAGATTGGATAGTTAAGTTCCGCCAAGTATTTTGACGTAAGGTCAGATCACCGTCTCTGGTAGTCAATTGACTGTTTTGGGCATCGAAGCGGCTGTTTTCAATCAAAATATTGTTATCGCCAGAATCGATATCTAGACTCTTAGCGCCAACGTCATTGAGGTTGATTGAGCCATACACGCCGTCTTTAACGTAAATCGTGCCACTAACACCAACGTGTGATAGTGTCAGGTCCTCACTCGTGTTCACGTTCAGTTCCTTAGTTGATACGTTTTGAACCGTTGTGTTTGAATCGCTTCCCAGCGTAATGCTCTTCAACTTAGTTTTTGCCGGAACCGTCACTTCGACGATTGGCTGTTGATTGGAATCAAAATCTTGAGAACCGAAGATGAAGCCTGAGCTACCGTTACCGGTTATCGTCAACTTACCTTGGTGGTTCGTCATGCTAACGTGACTACTCTTACTAGCGTGAAGGCGAACCTTGGTTTCAGTCGTATCGCCCTGTTGAATCACAACGGGCCCCATGCCACTACCGTTAACATCAATTTCCGACACATCTTGATAGTTCACACTTTTCGATACCCGAGCATCGACTTTAAAGCCGTCATCCCAGTAAACTGACTTCAAGCCGCCATTACCGAGTCCGATTGAAAACAGTACCCCACCGATGACCAGCAGGATCACCCCAAAAATAAACGTCTTTTTCATTGATTGTCCCGCCTCTCTTCTGCTTGTTCCGCCCGGTTTTTCCGGCTTAGTTTACTGTATAACCAACGACTGAACATTAAGGTGACACGAATCATCCACCGAATCAGCCAGTTAATAATGGGTAAACCAATCAAAAAGGCCCCAATAACGGCAATCCCGCCACCGATGTAGAGTAATCCGGTGTTAAATGCCGTGCCTAAGATGCCAATGCCGACAGCTAAGGCCGCCCCGCCACCAAGTAAAATGCCGACTAAGGCCGCAATGATCGCAAAAATCACCGCACCACCGGCAACAACCCCCGCAAACAGGACCGCTAATACTGCGATGGCAATCGGAATCGTCAATGGAGTTGAGAGGATGGCCAACACAATCAACCAAATCGTCCGAACTTGAGACTGGGATTCTCGAACTCGACTCCGAATCGATTTCTTACCGCTTCCCGGTGCATTGAGTAACCGAATTGAATAGTCGGCTAACACCTTACGCGCCAACTGCCTCGGCGTTCCTAATTCCTTGACTGCTTCCTCATAGGTAATAAAGTCGCCGTCTTGTAGGTACTCCGAGTAAAAATCAACAACTTCTGCGAGTTCCGTCTCATTCAGCTGATTCAGATAACTCTTAAACTCCGCAATATACTTATCCATGATTGTTTTCATCCCCCAACATTGAATCGATTCCAGTTTTAAACTCGGTCCAGTCGCCCCGAATTGTTGCCAAATGCAATTTACCATCCGCCGTTATCTGGTAATAACGCCGGTTACGTCCCTGATACGGCTCGTCATACGTCGTGAGCCACCCATTCTTCTTCAACCGTCGCAGTACCGGATACATTGTTGACTCCGACACTTTAATTGCCTGCTGAACCCGCTGCGTCAACGCGTAGCCGTAGTAATCTTGATTCGACAAGATCGCTAACACGCAACCGTCCAGTAATTCTGAACTCACTTGAATTGCCACGTTATCACCCCTTACAATATTATACGTCGTATAATATGATTTCAAATACATCTTACTTGATTGGGTGGTGGGCGTCAAGCTTTTTGGAGAGGATTTTTTTAGTGTGGATTAAAAATCACTCTAAACCGTTACTAGATGTGCAATAGGCGCCACTACCTAACTTAGTTGTTGGGTGGTGGCGCCTGTTTTTTGATGAATAATTATGGTGTTAGGTCACTAAGTTGCGCATAAGGGCCGCCCACCACAAACCCCAAAAACCAGGGGTTACGCTATTCCATGGACTTACTGGCGACGCTCATTGCTATTACGTTTGTTTCGGTGCTTTGGGGAACTGTGCTTTACAGATAATCGATTCTATTGTGAAGTTTGACTGCGTGTGTTCTTTTAGGCCACCATGCCGAAATGCACTCCGAAAAGCAGAGAGTTGCACGTAAGGCCCGCCCACCACAAACCCCAAAAACCGGGGTTTACTCTATTTCACAGACTTTCTGGCGACGCTCATTGCTATTACGTTTGTTTCGGCGTTTTGGGGAACTGTGCTTTCCGGATAATCGGTTCTACTGTGAAGTTTGGCTGCGGTTATTTTTTAGGCTACCACGCCGAAACGCGCAAAGAAAAACAGGGAGTTGCACGTAAGGGCGTCCCAAGGATACTGGCCAAAAACCGGCCAGTATCCTTGGGACGCCCTTACGCGCCACTCCCTAAACGTTTTTCTTTGCGCTCTAATTCTTAAACGAATGAATCGGTGCCGGAATCCTGCCACCGCGATCAATAAACTGCTTTGGCGAGTTCGCATTCACCGGCATGATTGGGGCGGTCCCAAACAGACCGCCGAAATCGACTTGTTCACCGACGCCCTTGCCCGTTGCTGGAATTACCCGAACCGCCGTGGTCTTGTTGTTGATCACGCCGATTGCGGCTTCATCCGCGATCATACCGCTAATGGTTTCCGCGGTCGTATCACCTGGAATGGCGATCATATCAAGTCCCACGGAACAAACCGCCGTCATGGCTTCCAACTTTTCGATGTTCAAGCGTCCCGCTGTCACTGCGCGAATCATTTCAGCGTCTTCCGAAACCGGAATGAAGGCCCCCGATAAACCACCAACGTGTTCGCAGGCCATGACGCCGCCCTTTTTCACGGCATCATTCAACAACGCCAATGCTGCCGTAGTTCCTGGGGCACCGACACTTTCGAGGCCGATT
Source organism: Secundilactobacillus muriivasis (assembly GCF_054785195.1). NCBI lineage: Bacteria > Bacillati > Bacillota > Bacilli > Lactobacillales > Lactobacillaceae > Secundilactobacillus > Secundilactobacillus muriivasis. Next base: position 103,545 of record NZ_BAABMI010000006.1, read on the forward strand.
TCTTCTAGAATTTCAGCAACTGAATCACCTTCATTTGGCGTTGGTGCTAACGAGAGATCCACAATGCCAAACGGCACGTTTAAGCGCTCTGCCGCCACGTTACCGACTAACTGGCCCATTCGAGTAACCTTGAAGGCCGTCTTCTTGATGGTTTCTGACACCACGTCGATCGACTGGCCTTTAACTTGTTCCAACGCGCGCTTCACAACACCGGGACCACTGATTCCTACGTTGATGACCCGATCCGCTTCACCAACGCCGTGGAAGGCGCCGGCCATGAACGGGTTATCCTCAACTGCATTTGCGAAAATGACTAGGCTCATGCAGTTGACTGGGTCGATTGCCGCGATGTCTTTGACGACCCGCCCCATCTGGGCCACGGCGTCCATGTTGATACCGGACCGGGTTGACCCAACGTTAACTGAACTGCAGACCCGCTGCGTCGCGTTCAACGCTTCGGGAATCGATTCGATCAACTTACGGTCGCCGGATTGGTAACCTTTTTGAACCAAAGCGGTAAATCCACCAATTAAATCAACGCCCAAGGTTTCTGCGGCCCGTTCCATCGTTTCTGCATACGCCACATAGTTATCATCATGACTAGCCGCCGCAATCAAGGCGATTGGCGTTACCGAAATCCGTTTGTTGACGATTGGAATACCGTATTCGGACTGAATTTCATTGGCAACTTTGACCAAGTCCTTGGCGCTCGTCGTAATCTTATCGTAGATTTTTTGACGCGCCTTTTCGCCATCACTATCGATACAGTCAAACAGGGAGATCCCCATCGTGATCGTCCGGATGTCGAGGCGTTCTTCCGAAATCATCTGAATTGTTTCAAGAATTTGTCTGGTTTCCATCAGTGACCTCCTACAACTTCTGAATGGCGTCAAATAACTCTTGGCGCTGGATGCGAATATCAAGACCCAGCGTTTCGCCCTGTTCAGTCAGTGCCTGCTTCACCGTTTCAAAGTTCGTTGACTGTTCGTCCCATTCACCCATCAAAATCATCGTAAAACTGCCGTGCATCAAAGTCTGTGAGATATCGATAATGTTGACACTGAGCTTTGCGAGTTGGTTAGAAACTGCCGCAACGATACCAACTTTGTCCTGTCCAATAACGGTAATGATTGCTTTCATGGTATTATTCCCATCCTTCCAAATGTCTGGTGCCGAGGTGCTTATCTATTATCATATGGGAAAGTAGCGCTTTCGGCAATGGCATTTTAATTATTTTCTAATTTAAAAGGCATTCGTCATCATACTGATAAAAGCCACCACAGTTCGGCCATCAACTCGATAATTAATAAAAAAAGCCACGATAAATCCCCGTTAACGAGCACTCATCGTGGTATTTTTCATTTCTAAATTTAATTCTTAGTTCGTGTGTGCCACCAATTCATCGTAAATTGTTGTCAGCCCGCTCTCTAAGTCTTCAACTGACATGACCAACGGTGGTAATAACCGTAACGTGTTACCAACGGCGGATAGGGTCAAGATGCCCTTTGCCTGTAACGCCGTGATGATGTCATTAACCTGTAAGTCATCCGTCAGATGAATCCCAATCATCAACCCGCGACCACTCACGCTAGTCACAACCGGCAACGCTTCAAACTTCGCTAACGTTTGACCGATCTTAAAGGCCTTCGTGCGAACCTGTTCCAAGAATTCTGGCGTTAGCTGTTTCAACACGGCCTGAGCCGAAGCCATCGTTAACGGGTTCCCCGCAAAGGTCGAGCCGTGAGTGCCGGGACCAAATGCCTTGCCAAGTTTCGACTTGCCAATCATTGCACCAACGGGCAGACCATTGGCTAAGCCCTTAGCGGAAGTGACGATGTCAGGATCTAGGCCGACGCCTTCATAAGCAAATTTAAACCCAGTTCGACCAATTCCAGTTTGCACTTCATCAATAATGAATAGCGTATCAGTGGCCTGACACTTCGCCTGGACGTCGCGTAACCAGTCTGGGTCACCAACAATGACGCCACCTTCACCCTGAATGACTTCCAGAATAACGGCTGCTAAATCAGGGGTAATCGCGTCTAATGAGGCCGGGTCATTGTAATCTGCGAAGCTAATATCGGGAACCAGTGGCGCAAACCCCTCTTGGATGTGGGCGTTACCGGTCATCGACATCGACCCGTAAGTCCGTCCGTGGAAGGAGTGGTTAAATGATAGCACCTTGGTCTTACCGGTAGCTTTCCGCGCTAATTTCAACGCAGCTTCGTTGGCTTCAGTCCCGGAATTGGCAAAGAACACCAGCTTATCTTCCTTCCCAACTAGTAACTCAGCCACAGCTTCTTGGAGGTGGTTTTCGTACAGGTTAGAGATGTGCCAGATTTTGCCTAGTTGGTCAGTGACTGCCGCTTGAATCTCAGCATTTTGATACCCTAAATTACAAACACCGATGCCTGACGTAAAGTCAAGGTAGTTCTTCCCTTGATCATCGGTAATGGTGACACCAGTTGCGGTTACCGGTTCAAACGGGAACCGGGCGTAGGTTGGAAATACATGGTCCATTGTCATTAATCGATTGCCTCCTGTAAAAGTGTGGTGCCTGGGTGGGTCAACTGGTCGGTAATGCGCACCGCTTGAACCCCCGCGTGAACGGCCTTAACCGCTGCTGAGAGTTTCGGTTGCATGCCCGCCGTAATCACGTTTTCTTCAATTAACTGGGTCACATCTTGTGGCACCAATTGACTGATCACGTGACCGTTCTTCAACACGCCAGGAACATCCGTTAATAGGTAAAGTTGGTTGGCTTTTAATAACCGGGCAACGTCGGCTGCCGCTGTGTCAGCGTTGACGTTGAGCCAGTCACCACTGGCTGTCAGTGCTAGGGGTGCTAGAACCCCAATTTGATCAGCTAACAGTCTCGACAGCGCTAATTCATTAACGCTTGAAATGCTACCAACGAAGCCGTACTGTTGTTGATCGACAAACTTGCCGACCAATAGTTTCTGATCCGCCGCATTTAACCCCACCGCTGCTAACCCAGCCTGCGATAAGCGAGTCAGCAGTTCTGGTTGAGAATCGCCCAGCAACACCATTTTGGATAGCGCTAACGTTGCGTCGTCAGTCACTCGAATTCCGTTTTGCTTCTTCGTTGGAATGTCGAGTTGATCGGCTAGCTTGGAAATCTGAGGCCCGCCACCGTGGATCAGGAGGACCTTCTTGCCCGCTTGGCGCCAGTCGCGTAACTGTTCAAAAAATTCCGCAGTTAATTGATGAATGGCGTTGCCGCCGATTTTGACGATGATCAGATTCATAGGTCGTGCTTCCCTTCTTTAAGTGTGATAGCTCGCGTTAATTTTCACGTAGTTATAAGTTAAATCGCAACCCCAAGCTTGGCCGGTCGCATTCCCACTGTTGAGGGCAACGTCGATGGTCACTTGGTTTTCTTTCATGGCATCAACTGCCGTATCAAGATCAAACGGCACTGCCAAACTGTCCCGTACCATCAAGATGCCGTTCAGGGTAATTGACACGTGGTCGATGTCCACGTGGGCATCCGTTGCACCAATCGTGGAGATGATTCGACCCCAGTTAGGGTCTTGACCGAAGATGGCGGCCTTAACTAAGTTGGAGCCAACGATTGCTTTAGCCACTTGTTGGCCTTCTTGGTCGTTGAAGGCGCCCGAAACGTTACATTCAACAAGCTTAGTTGCGCCTTCGCCATCGGCAGCGATTTGCTTGGCCAGTTCACCTAAAACCACGTGTAAGGCTTCGGCAAATGCCGCGTAATCGGCATCCGTTGTTGACGTTAATTCGGCATTTTTCGCTAACCCGTTGGCCATCACGACGACCATGTCGTTCGTCGATGTATCACCATCAACTGTAATTTGATTGAAGGTGGTATCAACGCCGGTGCTTAACGTGTGTTGTAGTAACTCACCATCAATCGCCGCGTCCGTGGTTACAAAGCCCAGCATCGTGGCCATCTTGGGGTGAATCATACCGGAACCCTTACAGAATCCCGCAATCGTCACCGTCTGACCACCAAGTTCCACCTGAACGCAGGCTTTCTTGGCATGGGTGTCAGTCGTCAAAACCGCTTGGGTTACGCCATCATCGGTTGCGGGCTGTAATTGGGCGATGCCCGCTTTGATTTTGTCCATTGGTAGCGGTGCGCCAATCAAACCGGTTGAAGCGACCCCTACTAAGTCTGGTGAGATGCCTAACTTTTCGCCTAATAGTTGTTGTTCGGTTTGGGCATCCTGTTCCCCCTGCACCCCGGTACAAGAATTCGCAATCGCACTGTTCATAACCACCGCTTGGAGGTGATGGTTTTGGTTAATGGTATCTTTAGTTAACTTCGTTGGGGCTGCTTGAAACTGGTTGGTGGTATAAGTCCCGGCAGCCGTTGCGGGGACTTCTGAGAAGAGGTAACCGAAGTCCTTCTTATCAACGGTTCCTAGGCCAATCTCGATGCCGTCGTTATAAAAGCCGGCTGGCCATTGAAAGTCAATTGTTGTCACTGTCATAAACAACGCTCCTTTTCTAAGCAAAGACTGGCAACGTTGGTAGGCCAGTGGTTTCGTTAAAGTTAAATAGGTGGTTAAAGTTTTGAACTGCTTGTCCAGCAGCCCCTTTGATCAGGTTATCGATCACGCTGATCACCATTACCGTGTGGGTCACGGGGTTGTAAACTATGCCCAGATCACAGTTATTGGTGCCAACGACTTGCTTCAGGCTTGGCGTTTCGCCATCCATCACGTGAACGAATGGGTGATCCGCATAAACGGTATTGAACGCCGCCATCAAGGATTCCTGAGTCACACCCGGCTTAACCTTGGCGTAGATGCTAGCCATCAGCCCGGTCGTGAGCGGGAGTAGCGTGGTGCTAAACTGAATGGCATTCACTTGATCGTTCCACTGATGCAGTTGTTGAACAACTTCTGGAATGTGCTTGTGCTTATTAAGTTGGTATAACTGCAAGTTGTCGTTTTCTTCGGTGAAATGTGTCAGTTGACTGAGGGATTTACCAGCTCCTGACGTCCCAGACTTGGCATCCACAATAATGCTATCTGGATCGATCAAATCCTGTTGCACCATTGGCGCTAATCCGAGCAGCGTTGCCGTTGCGTAACACCCCGGGTTCGCAATGTAGTTCGTTTTCTCAGCGTAAAAGTCGGCAAGGCTATAAGTGGCCTGCGCTAAATCAGCCGCATCCGCAGCTGGCTTGTGATACCACTTCTCGTAGGTGGCTGGATCTGGTAACCGGTAGTCGCCAGATAAATCGATCACTGGGAACTTCGCCTTGATAAATGGCCCGGCTAACTGACTGCTGACGCCGGACGATGTCGCAAAGAACACCACATCGTTATCCGCCATGATTTTTTCCGGATCAAACGCTTGAAGTGGCACGTGTTGGCCGTGGTAACCGGCAATGAGCTCGTCGAGATAGCGGACATCCCCGTTTTCTCCTTCATTTGTATGTCCGTATAAGTTAATCTGAGTAACTTGTGGGTGGTTAACCAGCAAACTGTATAACACCGTGCCGCTGTAACCCGTAACCCCAACTATCGCAACGTTCATTGACTCACCTCATTTTATATTAATTCGCTTATTTGTATGTTCCTTACTATATTCTCATAAAGATTAAAACGCAATCATTATTTCTAAAAACAGCAATTTTCTTTAATTTTATGTATAAACTACACTAAAATACAGTGAATATACATAATAAAGCGAATAATTACACGAAAATGGTTAACGAATTCAACAAACTTCCATACATAATATGATGAATATATGTATAAGAAACCATTTTTCCTTAATAGATGAATATTGCGCACTTCCAGCGCTAGCCTCCGCCATCATCAGCAAAATATTCCATTCTAGTTTAATTTTGAATCGTTCAGTGATTAACGAAGAATAATCTGCTATAATTGCCGTAAATATAAAATAATAATTGGACTGATAAAATTATGAATATAGAACGATTTATTAAAGCGCGTAAAGCCCTTGGTTTGTCACAGGCCGAACTTTGCGATGGCATTTGTACCCAAGCGACCCTCAGTAAATTTGAAAACTCTGGTAAGGCGCCCGCAATCCGAATTCTGACTCAACTTTGCGCGCGTCTTAGCCTAACCCTGGACGATGTCTTTCCGGTCAACCCACCTGCTCAATCAGAAGCAAGTGAGTTGCTCGACCAGGCCGAATTTAAGTTGATCACTAGTGAATACGATAGCGCCAGCGCCGACCTTGAGAAAGTTAACTTCACCGACCTCACCGCTAACGGCCAGATGCAGTACTACTTTGTCAAAGGCTACCTCACAGCGCTACGTGAGGAACCGATTGCGGATGCGCTCTACTACTTCAACTTAATTTTGAACGACTTAGACGACAACCACAGCACCATTTTCACCAACCTCGCTTATACCGGGAGCGGCATCGCCTACAGTCACAACCACGAAAACCAAAAGAGCGAGTTCTTCTTCCAAAAGGTTTTCGATGACCTGCACAACCTACCACTTAATAGTAATAAATCCATCTGGCGGGCCCTCAACATGGTCTTCTACACGGCCGAATACTTCGCCCACGTCAACGACTTCAAGACCAGCGACCCACTTCTGGCCTACGGTTACGACATCTGTGCCAACAACCACGTCACCTACTACGCCGCTCGGATTCGTTTCCGTCAGGCGCAAAATGCGATTGCGCTCAATAAGCCAACCACTGACGTTATTGAATTACTGAATGATGCCAAGACCTTTGCGAAGCTTAACGATAACCAGTTATTGCTGGAACGGATAAAGGAAACGCAAGCTACCATTTAACGCAAAAGACATGCCGTGTTTGGCATGTCTTTTTTTGTTGTCGTTTGTGTCCAGCGATAGTGTGCGAAGTTTGTGAAATTCGGCTTCGTTGGCGCGTTAATCATGGGTGATATTGTGGGCACAACCGGTCGGTCAGAAAATTTGGGCTGGAACGCCGTGGGCACGATTCTGAGCCGGAAAAACACGTCTCAGAATTCGGCCTTTCACTAAGCTGGAAGTTCACCAGCTAAGTGAAATTTCACGGCTGAGCCCAATTTTCTGACCGACCTCTTGTTTGCGGGTTTTCGGCATCGATTACCGCACTCTCGAAAATTTATCATGAAGGGCCAAACTGTCGCACGCTGACAATTGCAAGCATCTCAGCAAGTGTTGAATGACAACGTAACGACATCGAGTCAGCAGTACGCTCAAGCGAGTTGAGTCAATGTTCAGGATAGACTTGTTCATCACGGAAATGACGACTACTGAACGACTGTGCTGTTTACCGAGTTAACATCAATCGCTGTCATACTGTAGCATGACGTTCAGTTAAGCACTTGAGATGGTCTACAATAGCACCGAATTGCGCCAATGTATGATGGAGGTCAGCGGCTAGGTGGATGCTGTGTCGCGATGATTGGCGAGGCTTGAATTCGAGGCCTGAGACCGCTCTTAGGCTCAGGCCGGCCCCACAGCAGGAACCTAGCCGCTGACCGGAATCGACATTCCAAGCAAATCACTGCACTTCACAAACCAAACACAAGCGTAAGCAAAAAGGAACTCACCGCAAACGATGAGTTCCTTTTGGTTAATAATCACTAATCCGCAACAGCCGATTTAGCAATCTGATACACCGTTCCGGCCTGCTGACCAGTCACGGTTGCAACTTGTTTCTTATTCTGTTGATTCTGCCAACTAATTTGATTAGCTGGGGTAGCTTGCGTTGTCGAATACACGGTAACGGCACCCTTTGCCACTGATTGGGTCGTGATGTCATTTTGTTTCAATTGTTTATTCACCTGTGACGCCAGTGTGGTAGGTTCGGTATGTAACAATTGGGTCGTATCCGTCACCGCTGTCACGGACCAGTTACCTTTTTGCCAAGTGACATAGACGTGCCCCATGACCCCTTGTTCTTTGGCAGTCGTGCCGTCGGTCAACTTAACTGTTTCACCACTGTGATCTTGGGTGGCAACCTGCTTCGCCGCTTTCGACTGAGTGGCAGTTGTTTTTTGTTGATAAGTTGCCGTGGTGGCTGATTGCCCAGCCGTTTGATAGGTAACTTTTGCATTGCTTGCAGTCCCAGAAACTTGATCAACTGCCGCAGTTTGGGTGCTTGTCTTCACTTGATTGGGCACCGACAATTGAGCGGTCGTTGGCGTTGCATCACCATGGATTTTCGTAAGTGGACTATTCACTAACACTGTCGCAACTAATCCGGTTGCCAATAGCCCACCAAGTAACCATAATCGTTTCTTATTCATTTTCTTCACCTCTACTCAACCGTCATTGCGTTCTTATTGACGTAACCGACCCACTTGCCGTTTTGATACAACGAATAGTACGTTGATCCATTGAAGTGGTTATAGTAGTATTTCGCCGTATACGTTGTTCCGGTCTTCGTGGTACCGTTGGTCTTGGTCCAAGCTAGGCTACGCCAAATGGTGTAACCCGCCTTCTTGACCGTTACCGTTTTGTTGAAACTGATGGCTCGCGATGACAGGAACCAGCTCTTGTTTTTGCCGTGTTTCTTGCTGGCATCCACGTTCTGGTTCAGTGCTGAGGCGTAATAACTATCGGTGTACTGCCATAACACGTGCGCCACCGTTGGTTCGGCAGATTGATAGGCCGCCAACCAGTAGCCATCGTACTTGGTCATTGCGGTTGCGGCGTACTCGTTGGCGAAGCTTTGATAGGAATAAAACAGAATGCGTTTATGCGGTGCTTTGGAGCGTAATTCGCTGTACCACGCTGCCGTTGCGCTATTCGTCGTCCCGCTTGAAACAGTTTGGTCCTCGTAATCGTTGACGTAAAAGTCAGCGTTAGGGGCCCGCGTATACAAATCCTTAGCTTCGGTTTTGGCATCGGACGTACTTGAATACTGGCTGAAAGAGTACACGCCGTATTCCAGTCCATATTTTTCACACAAAGCCACATTGGCGGCGAAGTCCTTGTCCTTGTAGTCGCTGCCGTACTGCACTCGCAGAATCACGAACGGCACGGTCTTTTTCAAATTTTGAACTTCAGTGGCCGTTAACGCGCCCTGCCATTCTGATAGGTCTGGAATCGACGTGCCCATCGTTGCTGCGTGGGCCGTTTGATTCAACGCGCCAACACCAGCCATTAGCGTCACCGCTGCCAAGAGACAACGGACACCAAATTTTACAACTTGTTGTTTAAACATCGCTGCACCTCCTAAGATAACGACATTGGTCGTGCATAACCCACTAAGTGCCACCACGGTGCCGAAATTGCTTCCGTGATCACGCCATAGTTTTGCGCATCGATCATCTTGCCGTCACCCACGTAGATGCCCACGTGAGAAATGCTTGAGGTACTGCCACCGAAGAAGGCTAAATCCCCTTGTTTGAGGTTACTGCTGCTAACGTGCGCGTAAGTATTGTATTGCGCTTGCGCGGTTCGTGGCAGGGTCTTGTCGGCGGCATTTTTATACACGTACGTCGTTAGGCCAGAACAATCAAACGCACTGGGACCGTTCCCGCCATAGCTGTATGGCTTGCCCAGTTCCTTCTTGGCCATTCCCACAACGGTTGCGGTTGTCGCACCCGCCTTGAGGTACCCGTGCCAGATCCAGCCGTGAACTGTGTTGCCCACGTTGGAAATGTAGTAGTACAGGTAATTTGTCCCGTTTTTCTTCAGGGTCATCTTCTTGGTTGCTTCCCAAGTAGTACTAGGATAATTAGCTAAATAGTGACTTTTCGCGCCAAATGTGACGGTACTGCCACTCGTGTCCAAATTATAGGTCCAGCCAGTAGCCGCCTTCCGAACATAAGTCGTTGGCGTCATACTACTTTGACTCACAATCGTGGCCGTTGTCGCCGCATGCGCGGAAACCCCGAACCCAACGACAAATAACCCTAAACTAAGGACCATTAACAAACCCGTTTTCAGTTGTTGCCAGTGATGCACATCAAACACTCCCTTGTGCTTTTCACCCCACTTATCAGTAAGTTCTTACTGAAGGCAATTTAACTTCCCCTACTTAACAGTTTCCACATTACGCCCAAAATATAACGACAACGTTACGCCGGACTTGCATCCTGATTAACATTCAGTTGCGCGACATCTTTTTGCAATGTGGTTGTAATTTACAGTTCGTTAAAACGTTGTTGTAGCGGTGTTTTAGGTGGAATTAACTTAACAATTAATTTCTTATTCAGCGGATACGTTTGTGTCCAGCGTAAGCATGTTCAGTTTGTGAAGTACGGTGATTCTGGTTTTCTGATTGTGGGAAGATGCCGCGGGAGGCTCCGGCGCTATGCGAGGCTGGAACGCAGTGGCGGGCCTACGAGCTAGGAACGGAAGAAGACCACTTCCGTGCCGGATCTCTCCGGACCCGCGTATGACTAAAGCACTCGCAGTCCGAACCCCACGAACTACGACTGCTTAAGTCATACCGACACTGCTGAGCCTCGCGCGCCTCCGCCTCCCGCTACATGGTGCGCTGTCGTGGCCAGAATTGTGAACTGTTACATGCTGAAGTTGACGAAACTGCGTAGTGGCAACATTGGACAGTAACTCAATAGCTGCAGAAACAATTATGGTCGATGCTCAGTTGTCGGAATGAATAGACGATTGCGCTGTAGAAGATTCGCCAAGCGTGCGTCACATTTATGTAGATTTAACGTAGTTACGTTAACACTCAGACTGCACCAGCTGAGGCGTTCGTCGAATCAACGTTGACCATTGCAATCCTGTAGCCAACCGTACAGTCAGGCACTTGAGATGTTCTACGATAGTACCGAACTGCGCAATGTGAGATGGAGGTAGCCGGTCAGGTGTATGCTGTGTCGCGATAATTGGTGGTTGTTGGCGACTTTCCAACAACCGCCAATTATCGGGGACGAATTTCAGACTCGCATGGGTTTTGGCGAGGCTGAAATTCGAGGACTGAGACCGTCCTTTGGCTCAGGCCGGCCCCACAGCAGGAACCTGACCGGATACCGGAATCGACAGTTTACACAAATCACCGAACTTCACAAACTAAACAGAAGAATGCTTACGCTAGACACAAACGACAATAAAAAATGCGTTCACCGAATTACAGTGAGCGCGTTCGATAAAGCATTATTTAGATTGAAAGTCGTCCCATCAACAGCAACGTTACCGTCAAAACGGCACCGCTACAAATCAGAATCGTAGCCGACCACTCCAACTTAGTGAGAAAACGGCCAACATCACGTTTCCGGGTCATCATGTAAAGAATAATGCCCGGTACGTAAACGATGAGGCAGATGAACAGGTACTGCAATCCGGCTAAGCTGATGCCAACGAGTTGGAAGATCAGTGCTGCCAACCCAATCAATAGTTGTAGCCGATTACCGCGTTCGTGACGATGCTGCCACGAGTATTTGATCTGGTACGCGGCAACGATGATGTAACACACCACGATGGAGGCGGTGCACAGACTATAGGCAAATTCGTAAGCCCGTTCCGCGAAGATCAACATGATCATGAACCCTTGAACCATGCAGGCGGTCGTCATCAATGCTAACGTTGGCGCCCCGTGACGGTTGGTTTTCGCAAATCGTTTCGGTAACAGACCCTGTTTCGCCATCAGACTCATCGTTTCCGCCGGTAGCATCGTCCAAGAAAGCCAGGCGCCAACAACCGAAATGAACAAGCCGATACTAATGAAGGCACCACCCCACGGGCCAACCATTTGTTCAAAAATGTAGACCATCGCGGGTTGCTTTAGCCCAGCTAACTGCGTCCGGGTCATGTAACCATAGGGTAAAATCGAAGCTAAAATGTAAATGACCAACAGACAACTCACACCAACGATTGTTGCCGTTCCTGCCGTCCGCCGACTCTTCGCCCGGGATGACAGCACCGTTGCGCCTTCGATCCCAACGAATACCCACATCATGACCATCAGGGAGTTTTTAATTTGATGGCCCACAACGCTGGCCGACATCGGTCCGGTCATGTTGCCCCAGAACTGAGCAGTAAAGATGTGACCGTCAAAAACAATTGCGGCGACGATAATGAAGGTAAAAATCGGAATCAGTTTACAGATCGTAATGATCGCATTGACCATCGCCGCACTTTCTACCCCGCGATTCACCAGGAACGTCAGCGACCACGCGAATAAACTAGCAACAGCCACCGTAAAGGGACTGTTGGTGTTGTGAAGCACCGGAAAGAAGTACCCCAGCGCGCTCATACAGACCGTTGAAAAGGCCACGTTGCCTAACCAGGCTGACATCCAGTACCCCCAGCCACTGATAAAGCCAACGAAGGGACCAAACCCAGCCCGCCCATATGAAAAAATACCTTCCAAATCAGAGCGTTTATTCAACAAATTATTAAAACAGGCCGCCAACATCAAGATACCGAAACCAACGATCAGCCAAGAGAGGATCGCGGCACCGGGAGAAGCAGCCGTGGCAAGGTCGCTACTTAGGGCAAAAATGCCGGAACCGATTGCGGTGGTGATCACTAAAGCGGTCAATGAGAGGCCGTTGATTTTTTTAGTTTGGGTTGCCATAACGTTTCCCTCCTTTTAAGGGTGCTGAATACGTGTCATTGGTTAACGGATCGTTCTCGAGACTGTCGGTAATTCGGCGTCAATTTATGCACCTTATTCTTTATTTATACTTTAAGTGTAACCAAATAATATTAACAGAATATGGGAAAAATGTGAATTTTTTTGTAAAATTTCGTGAATAAACTTGGCGAAACAATTTTCAGCCTCGATATTAGGTCTAACTACTTATATCAAAAGGTTTATGTCAAGAAAACTGCTTAAAATTCACCGTCTAATTGCAATGAATATATACATTTTGTGTATATTAATGATTTTTAGTACAAAAAAAGATTCATTCTCCCTCTCGGAAAATGAATCTTGTCATTCAATCATTATGCGCGAACGTAAGCTAGGCGGTGGTTGAACCAAATCTGGTTAAATTGGGTTGCCGTTGGTTGGACTTGAAACCGGCCCGCAACCTCGCTAGTTTGCAGTCCCGTTAACCGCTGACCAATGACGTACTGTTCCCCCGCCGTAACCGTTGCTAGTGGTTCAGCCTCTGGCTGCGTGGTGCCATAAATCTCAGTCGTTTCAGCATCCGTTTGCCAAATATCAGTCGATACCTGCGTTAACACCTGATTAGCCGGATTTTTCACCCAACCAATTTGACCGCCGTACCAGATTGCCGTCCAGCCATCCTGTTGGGCGGCGCAGACAAACCGTTGGCCAAAACTAACCTGATGCTGCCAAGCCGGTTGATCTGTTGGTGCAATCAACGCGCTATCAGTTGTTGGTGACACATAGACCGAGGCCACATTCGCAACGACTTCAACGGCAGCCCCAACTTGCGGTTCTCGAATTCGCGGTGTTGCGATGCCCAGTAAGTCGAATAAGCGTTGCCAATCAAACAACGCACCTGGATCCCGGTGCATCGCAAGCTGATCAGTCGGTGTTCGTCCCGGCACGTTGTCGTGGCCAATGATGTGCGCACGATCAAGCGGAATCGCGTATTTTCGTGACCACGTTAAAATCAATTCCGCTAACGCCCGTAACATCGGTACCGTAAACGATGACGCATCGTGTTCAAAGGCTTCTTGTTCAATACCTAGTGATCGAACATTCATGTCCCAGTTACCAGCGTGCCAAGCAATATCCTTAGGTGCCACCATCTCCGTTACTAACCCATCCGACCCACGCAACACCGCGTGCGCGCTAACCTGATGCGCCGTCTGAAACCGCGTCACCGTCTCCGGATACGATAATTCAGTGGCGTGGATCACAATGTAGTGCAATGCCGTGTCATTCGGACGATCAGCAACCGTATAGTTACCAGCTAGTGCCGGAACCCTATTCCGGATCATGACTGATTACCAGCGGAATGGTTCCGACAAGCGTTGGTTGCGCAAGCCGTGCAATATAGACGGTGATTTCTGTTGCAGCCGGATTAGCGGCTTTAATGGCATCAACGTCAATTGCCAAACGGCCTTCGTCATCGACATCCGCATACTCAAAGTGTTGCTGAGCAGTGGTTGCCACCGGATCACCACCGTCAGTCGTGACCGCCACCGTGGTTGACGCCAAGGTAAACGGCTTCGACTGGGTGATCATTTCCTTAGTGATTGGGAGGCGTTGTTCATGAAGGTTAACTGAAAAATACTGATGCGTCCCATCTGGTACTAAGTCCACCGTTACCCGACTTGGTTGGGCCAACCGGTCGTAACCATCGTAGTTAGCACCCACAAAGTAGGCTACCCGTGAATGCCAGGCTTCACTGAATTGGTCCAGTCGGTAAAAGCGTTTGGCCTCATCATCATGATCAGCGTAAGAATCGTTGACCGTTACCATATCAACACCATTCAACTTGGTAAAACCAGTTACCAATAATAAATGGCCGTAAGTGTCCCCTGGGGCCTGTTCAACGTAAGGCAGTTTGCCGTTATTTGGATCATTCGTATACTGAACGCTAACGCCTACCGGAAAGCCCTTCGCAATTTCGCGGCGAAGACCATCTAGATCAGTGAACGCGGTATACGCCCGGTAGCCCAAACTACCAGCCATGGCAGTACTAAACGACCAGTTACCAAACCCATCATAAGTCGTATCGTAGTTCCGCAACGCCGCTTCTTCCGGTAAAATGTCAGCGTTTTGCCGATTGACGGCCATCGAAATCGTGGTTGGACTGCAGATACCGGGCGCCAACTTAGGATCGCGAATTTCTTGAGAATAAGCCGGCGCTGAAATTACCCGGTCAACTTCAACCGTTTGATCATCCACCATCAGATCCGTTTTAACGGGCTTCACACTAGCTGCCAACAATTTTAAGACCGGCGTCTGCCGCTGGTCATTTGACCGAAGTCGGATACTTAACTGGGCCCGTGTTGCCACGCCGGTCTTTACCGTTAAGGTATCCGTATCGATGCCAGCTAAACTATCCTCAACATCGTTAGCCACACTACCGCTCAACTGATTCGTTGACCAGCGGCCCCAACTGTGCCACTTGGACCAGCGACCAGAAACGTTGACCCGAGCGGAAACTTCAACTTCAGTTCCAACGGGGGTAAGTGCATTCCACGAAACGACTAGGTCTTTAAAGGCTGGTAAATCAAACTCCGGTGTAGTTAGCCGACCTTCCAGAACGTATTTTTCATCCGGTTGGGCTAAAACTAGCGCCTTGGGATCAGCTGCCGCAACACTGAGTTGTTCACCAAATTCATCCAGGTCAACTGCTGAAAAGTCATCAAAAATACGGGTGTTATTCCGACGAGCCGGCGCTTCAACGGTGCGTTGTTTGTAGTACAGTGCGGCAACACCAGCTGCTAACCCCACTGCGGTTCCTAACAGAAATTTTGAAAGTTTCACGAGCGATTCCTCACTTTATTATTGTTAGTTCGTTTAGCCCAAAGTATACCATTGGAGGCGATTGAGAGCGAGGAAAAACGCGGTTAGATTCCAGAATATAACGGCAATAAAGCGTAGTGCCCCGGGCTTAGGTGCTGCGCTTTATTGCCGTTATATGGCCGGGACCTGCGTTTTTCCTCGCGACCCAGCGAAGCTTGGAAGCCTATTGGCGGTTAGGCTAGATAACAGTCTCGAAGCTGAATAAAATCGACATCTACTTGTAAGTTAAGAAATTACTTCAATCCTTACCAAGCAGATCCCCTTTTTCTCGATTTTCGCATTCAGTCATTCACCTAACCGTTATAATGCTCGCCAACCCCAACCAAAAATAATTTTAAAAAAAAATCTCACTTTCCCAAAACCCCGCCACATCAACCCTATCCCCAGTAAAAGTTCTCATTTTCTCATTTTTTTGCCATTAACCTGTTGACACCTCCCCCAGCTGGGTGTAAATTGATACCAATCATTAAATTCAGATGAAAAGCGTTGACGAGAAACATCAACTTCGTTTCGGATCAAGAGAGTTGCCGGCTGGTGGAAGGCAATGACGAACGTAGGCGATGATCATCTCTGAGCTGTGTGTCGAACCGGCCATGCCGAAGTAGAACACATTGGGTGCACCCATTATCGTGCCAAGCGTATCGCAGCAATGCCGTACGTGAGAGGTGATTTCAGCAATGAAGTTATAAACTAAGGTGGTACCACGTGAAAGCGTCCTTATTCGCAAGCAGTTGCGAGTACGGGCGCTTTTTCGTTTCCTGAATTTAAATTAATCAGACATTAAAGGTGGTGAGGACGATTGGAAGTTGGCATTATGGCGTCAGATGATTCAAGCGACATTCAGATTTCTCAGATTCAACACATATTAGTTTCAACACATAGCGTCAATGAAGTGCAATTTCTCGTTGAACCCACCAACAATTGGCGGGACACATATTAGCAACATCACATAGCACCAACACTTATTGCGTCAACATATGATTTCTCACATAGCGTCACATATCGGCGGTCATGATACCGTCACACATAGCATCAACACATATTGGTTCAGCACATAGTTTTAATTAAATATCACATATTACACATATTATTTGGAGGTCTCGCCCATGAGTGAACAATTATTAAGCAACCAAACTTTATCAGAAACCGAAACTAAGTTAGCCGATGCGTTATTTAACGCCTACACCACCCACAAGCCATTGAAGGAAGAAGATTTCAAAGGCGTTGTCAGTGACGAAGCCGCTTCATACCGTGTTCAACGCCGTTTGACCGAACTTAAGAACGAAGAAGTCGGTGGCTACAAGGTTTCACTAACTAGTAAGCAAACGCAAGACATGTTTGACTCCGACTGTCCCCTTTACGGTGCGCAATTGAAGAGTCACTTCGTTAAATCAGCGCACACCGTTGAGGCCAACGATGTCATGGAACCACTGGCCGAAGTTGAAATGATGTTTACTGCCAAGGAAGATCTCAAGAGCACCGATTCCTTAGACGACCTCTTCCACAAGACCCAAGTCGCCGCCGCAGTCGAAGTTCCAGACTCACGTTTCAGTGACTGGTTCCCAAGTTTATCAAAATACATGGTCATGTCTGACGCAGCCGTTGGTGGTTACGTGGTCTACGGTGAAGAAATGGATACCGACAAACTCTTCAACGCCCCTGACGACCTCGCCGACGTTCACTGCGAACTCTTCCATGACGGTAAGAAGCTCAAGGATGGCGCTTCATCAGAAGTTCTCGGCAACCCACTGAACTCACTTCAATGGCTCGTCAAGAAGCTCGAGGACCAAGGCATGCCACTCAAGGCTGGCCAACGCGTTTCTAGCGGGACCTTCTTGTTACCAGAATCCTTGACTAAGGGTGACTGGAAAGCCACTTTCGACAAGGGCATGGGCGCCGTCTTCCTACATGTTAACCGGAAATAATCCTTTGTTCTCAGTTTAATCACATTAAAAAACGGACTGCCAATTTGGCGGTCCGTTTTTTTGTCGTATAAGGAATCTGGGTTTTTGACTTACGTTTGTGTCCAGCGTAAGCATGTTTAGTTTGTGAAATTCAGTGATTCTGGTTTTCTATAGTGGAAAGATGCCGCG
>NZ_BAABMI010000007.1:0-62713 GCF_054785195.1 Secundilactobacillus muriivasis
ATTTTGTTTTCCACCCGCATAGCAGGTGGGTTTTTGTTTCGCACGTTTCACGTGCTCAACTGGGTCTAAAGACATACTAAACCCTGTAAATAGCTTTGACCCACAAAGTATTTGGCGTAGGCATCGTTCTTGGGACCCATTTCAAAGATGCCGTGTTGAACTTGTTCATTTTTAGTCATATTTAAACAGCCTCCTTAGGCTTGACGAGTTGGGTAAATGGTAAATTCATTGACGTTCACATCCGCTGGTTGATCGATGGCGAAGTTCACGACCCGCGCAATCGCATCCGGTGTAATGCCAACGGCATCGTAAAGCTGGTTCATGCCGGCCAAGGCGTCTTGATCCGTAATGGTACTCAACAATTCCGTGTTGATAGCCGCTGGGTACAACGTTGCGGTTCGAATGTTGGTGCCTTCCTGCGCACTTTCGGTCCGAATGACTTCCATTAAGTTGCGAACCGCAAACTTGGTTGCGCCGTAAACACCAGCCCCCGGGAAGCTCTTGATCCCCGCAACGGATGAGGTCGTGATGATTTGACCGGATTTTTGACTGGTGAAATCTGGCATTACCGCTGCAACGCCGTTTAACACACCCTTCAAGTTAATATCGATCATGGCGTCCCATTCATCCGTGTGTAACGCGCTGATTGGTGAGGTTGGCATGATGCCAGCGTTGTTGAAAATCACATCGATACCACCGAAAGTCGCCTTCGCTTTAGCAACCAACGCCTGGACATCGGCCATCTTTGTCACATCAGTTACTTGGTAGGTCGCCTCGCCACCAGCAGCCTGAATGGCGGCCACAATGGCCTGTAACTTGGCTTCACGCCGCGCACCCAACACAACTTTGGCGCCATTAGCGGCCAACAATTTGGCGCTCGTTTCGCCGATTCCTGAAGAGGCGCCGGTAATTACAACTACTTTATTTTGAACTGTCATTTAGTTAATCTCCTTTTTATTTCACACTTATTTCAATCTGCCTTAACCAGTAGGTCACCGCGCGCTCCGACCGCGTCACCCGAGAACCCCGAATAGGTAAACCGGTTCGGATCTTAGCACCCGGACAACATTGCTGAATCAACGCAACGCTATTCCCCAAGCCGCCACCTTCATGGGTACAAAACGGTAAAATCTCACACCCCGCAAACGACCATTGTTTTAAAAATGCCGTCACAACCGGTGGCAACGTGCCGTTCCAGTTGGGATACCCCAGAAAAATTCGGGTTGGCGTCTCAAACTCGGCCGGTGAAGTTGACAGCTGAAACGCCGGCAACTGATTTCGTTGCTGTTCAGCTTTAACTTGCGCCACCGTTGCCGCGTAATTGGCCGAATACGGTACCCGCGGCACCAGCCGAACTACCGGACAGGCTAAGCGCTCCGCTAACGTCCGCGCTACCCATTCGGTATTGCCGACCGCCAACGACTGAAGTTGCCCATTAACAAGATTTTCACCCCGATGTGAAAAGTAAACCACGACCGCCACGCGATCACCTCCGTTCTGGTTAAGTTAACAAGGTTCAGTTTACGGCCGGCACTAACATTCGTCTAATACCTAAAAAAACGGGATTCATGCCTATAGAGCATGAATCCCGTTTCGTTCAACTTTTAGTTAAGCGAAGGCCTCTCGGAAGTATCGAATAAACTCCCCCACCACCGGCGTCAGCATCCGTTCCCGTCGCCAGACTAGCACACAGTTAGTTTGCATCGCTGGCTTCAACGGCACAAACGTCACATCGCTAGGTTGACGGTCACTCACTGCCCCTTCAATACTAACGGCAGCGCCAACTTGATGTTCCACCAGTGGAATGACGTTAAAACTCAGATTAAAGTTACCGATCACGTTTAACTGATCCAGTGTTACACCAGCCCAATCAGCTAAGAGCTGTTGCACTTCAGGCCGCCCCGAGATCATCAAGGGCATGCCGGGCAAGTCAGCGGGTTCAATGTCGGCCTTCCGGGCAGCAAAGCTTTCGTTGCTAACCAGCAAGCCCCAGCGTTCCGTTCTAGGCAACGTTAACGTATGGTATTTTTCCGTGTTGACCGGCTCCAATAAAATGGCGACGTCCAGCAGTCCCTTCTCCAGTCGTTCCTTAATAATGTCGCTGGTGCCACTAAAAATCTCAAAGGTCACCTGCGGATAGTCGCTCACAAAATCCTCCAGCATCATCGCCAACGTGTCAGAGTTATCAGCCTCTACACAGCCAATCGCGATGTGGCCACTGAAAAGCTGCTGCCGGCGGTCGTTAAATTCCTGAGTGGTTTGCTGCGTCAGCGACAAAATTTCAGCCGCCCGACTCTTTAAAAACAGCCCTGCTTCCGTCAACGCTAATTGGTTATGGTCACGGGTAAATAACGTCGTGCCAAGCTCACGTTCCAGTGACTTTAACTGGCGACTGAGCGTTGGCTGGGTAATGTGTAATTGGGCCGCAGCCTGGGTAATATTTTCCGTTTCCGCAATCGTATAAAAGTAGTGTAATAACCGAAGTTCCATCGTTGCGCCCCTTTCTAAAACTCGTTGAAGTGTCTTTACTGGTATTTTAACGTCGAAGCCCTTAAACTTGGAAAACAGACTCCAAAATAAAGGATCGTGATCTACAATGGTCATGCGTGACCTCAATATGGGGACTAAGGCCGGTCTCGCCGTTATCTCAGACAAATGGTCTGCCCTCATTTTACTCAATCTAACCGGCGACTATCAAGGGTTTATGACCCTGCGTGAAAGTGTGCGCGGCATCGGCACCTTTAAGCTGCTGATCAAACTCGCCACCTTAACGCGTCTCGGACTGGTCGCTGATACCAGCGATTACCAGTACAAACTCACGTTGGATGGGCAGTACTTTCAACAAGTACTCTTAAATCTGGATGGCTGGGGCGACCGCCAGCTCCGGCAAACAACTCGGTTATCACTCACCAACCACTAAAACGACTTCCTGGCATCCTGCTGAGAAGCCGTTTTTAGTCTCGTTTTAGCCAATCGTTAACGTTGCGTTAACCGGCCTGAACCGGTGCCATTTCGGTAACAGCCACTGAACCGCTAACGCAATAAGTAACGGCCCGCCAACCGCGATAATCAACCGGAGAACTGGATGATTGACGATGCCAACCAGCAAACAGACGTCTAAGAACAACTTATGCCCATACATAATCGCTAGCGTGTGGCGGCCGATAACGGTCAACCAACCATGTAACGGCATCAACGATGTGAGGTAGGCAAGCACCATCACCGCCAATGTCAGCAATACCGGTATCACCGCTAAAGTCAATGCCGCGGGTAACGAGCTTTGAATCAAGTGGGATTTTAACGAAAAGTGGAACGTAAAGCCACCCATAAAGAACCACCAGATCAACATCGCCGAACTGGTTAAAATGCCAATAATGGCTACCGGATGCGTGATCCAGTTGAGATGCGCATGAAACAGCAGGTAGCCAACCATCGTGTAAAATGCCGTGATCAGCACCGTATCCAGACTCCAAGGCATCATCGCAAACCCGTTAATGTGCATCTAGGTCACCTGCTGATAGCTCGTGCCCAGCAGTAAGCCGGCTAACGCAATCGTAAACTGCAGTAGTGGTTGGCGAACAACCGTGATCACCGCCGTCACCACAACGATCGTAATCAGGTAAGCGTTAATGAACCAAAAAGTACTGGTGTAAAAGTTCAGCGTGCGGCCACCATAAATTAGGTCCATCAAGTGTTGCGTCCAAAACAGGACCGTTTGATGGTGGAGCACCACGTAGGCACTGATCAGTAAGAATCCCATCACCACGTACAGCAATAACTCGCCCTGCAGTCGCCGGTGCCAGAATCGACGCCAGTCCACTAAATGGGGTAGTGGCTTTAAAAAAATTCCGCCGATAATGAAGAACAGCGGCATGTGCCACCAGTAGACGAAGTGCGCCGTTAAACTGCCACTCAGTAGATGCCCCAGCACCACTGCGATGATACCGTAAGCTTTCGCAATGTCTAGCCAATCGATTCGTTGTGAACGGCGGCGTTGATGCACCGCTACTCGAGTCTCCGCGTCGGTCATTTTTTCAGCCGTCATTTAAGCCACCTCATCCGTTCGCTGTTGCCGACGACGTCGAAGCCAGTCGTAACCGCCAAAACTCAGCAATCCAATAACTGACAGTCCTGCGCCCAACGCTAATCCCGGAACGTGGTACTGCAACGTCACGTGATTCGTCTTCTGGGTCAATGGCACCGCCGTAAAGTTGCCCAGTACCTGACGCGTCTGAACCGCTTTGCCGTTAACCGTTGCCGACCAACCTTTATCGTACGGAATCGCCGTGTACAGCCAGTGGTTCGTCGCTGATGTTTTGGTGACGGTGCCGCTGACCCGGTTCCCGCTGATTGTTGGCTTGAAGGCTTGTTGTTGCCGAGTTTGAGTAAGCGCCTGAAGCTTGGCCGCATCTAAGCTCAACAGATGAATTTTATGCGTTGAAGCCTGAGTTGGCGCAGAGATCCCAATCACCACGTGCGCGCCCTTGGCGTAGTCGCCCAAGCGGATCAGATCATGGTTATTTTTCGTGACCATACTCTTAATAGCGTGACCATTAACAGTAATGGTTGCGGTCGAAATTCGTTTATCAGCCGCTTCCAAATACAACGGTCCACTCGTCTGCGTCGTCACCTGTAACTGGTACCGATGACGGCCAGAAGCAGTCAAGGCTGCCGCCTGATGAGTCGCCGTTACCGTAGCGGGTTGTAAATACCGGCCACTGGTTGGCTGAATGCGCTGCAAAATCGTCTCTAAGTTCGTGAAAATCGCAAACCGTTGTGGCTTGAATTGAACAAATTGACTGTTGACCGGGAAGCCCATACCGAGGTAGTACGGATTTGACTTCACGCCCGTTTGTGAATTAACGGACGTCTTAACACCCAGCAGCAGTTCCGAAATCGCCGTCACGCCTTGGTTACTGATCCGACGAGCATTCTTGCTGTATAGGCCCAGTGCCATCAGGGCTTCCCGGGTTTGTTCGTTCATGGTTGAATCGTACTGTTTGATGCCGTTGAAATTGTAGATTTGCGCATCGTTATAGCCAACGTAGCTTGACTTAGGGTACGTTCGACCTAACGATGGCCCCGCATAGTTCACGCGGTACAGTTGCCGTTGCGATGTTTGTGGCGTAATCAACTTCGCTTGTTGCGCCACATCCGTCTGATACCCACGCTGACTCGCCAGCGGTGCTGACCGGAGGGTGTCGGCAAAGTTAAGCGACACTTCACCCATCACGGCAGCCGTTAACGCTAACGTCATGATTTGGTGGCGCCGGAACGTGGTGAAGATAATCGCGGCGTCCACCCCAATCACCAGCAGGTTTAAGAGTAAGAGCTTCGCTGAATTGGGTTGTAGTTGATAGTATGAGTGGGTCAAGACCGCCAGCGCCGGACTGTGCTTCGCAAGCCGCAAATAACCAAACCCAGCAACCAGCAACCCCATCAAACTCGCTGGAATAGCTAATTTTTGCCACCGCTTTAACTGCTGTGGTTGCGCTAGCCAGGCTTCATAGGCAATCATTACTGCCATAAAGCTGACCAAAAAGGCGTAGCGGAACGGTGAGCCGGCAGGTTGGTGGAACATGTGCCAAGCCGTATTTAGTGGTTGGACAAACATGCTGATGAGTAAAATACCGAAAACTGCCGTTGCGCCTAACTTCTGGCGCCGGGTAATCTTTGCATTAACGAAGTAACTCATGACTAACAAGGCCACAACCAACGTTGCGTAAAGCGCTGGTGCGTGAATCAGTCGGTTCGTGTAGTTCTCACCACCGATGCCGAGTTGGGACAAAATTTCTGGTCCATACATCGGTTGGATCGCAAACTCGTTGGTGTTGGTTGATAGCTTCGACGTCAGCAACATCCCCAGCCCCGTTGGAATGAGGACGATCATGCTGGTTAAAACACTGCAGGCTTCCGTCACTAAGAACGTCAGCAACATTCTGCCAGTTGCCACGGTTGGATTGGGACGCGTCAAAAAGACGTAACCGAAGTAGATGACCGTAAAGAGCCCCGTCATGTAACCGACATAGTAGTTCGAGAGAATCGTTAACGTTAGCCAAACAAACAGACCAAGCGACCGCTGACCATCGCGAACCCGATCAATACTGGCCGCAATCAATGGGAGATAGATCAAACCGTCAAGCCACATGATGTTCACAAAATCGGCGGTAACGAACCCGCACAGCGCGTAAGCGACCGCAAAGGCCACGATACCCCACCGCATCTGGTGCGTGTGTCGCGCTAAATAGTAGCTCATGGCCGCCGCACTGGCGCTGATTTTAAGCATCAGGATCAGGGTGATTGCCATTGGTAACTGCCCAACTGAAAATAACCCGACTAACAGGTTAAACGGACTCAGCAGGTAGTACGCCACCATCGGGACAAGGTTTTCCCCAACCCCAAATGAAAAACTATACGTTGCGAACTGACCCGTTGTAATCACATGCCGAAAGTAGGTTAAAAATTGGAGATACTGCGCTGACATATCGCCGATCAATAAGTTGCGTGAACCAAATGGCGTCACGTGATAGTAGCTAAAGACTAGTCCCAGCACAGCCAACGTGAGGATGCTAGCAACCCCCATTTTGACGCCGATCCGACTGAAGCTTAGTGCCGGGGCAAGGTCCCCTACCCTTGATTTAAAGCGGGTGCGCCGAAGCGTTGCCTCGTTCACCTCTGGTTTTAAAACACGCATAATGGTTCCCTTCTTCGTTGTTTTGATGGGCCTATCATAGCGCGTGATTTTCTGAGAAACTACTTGCTAAAAAGGTGAACTCCCTGAGAATTTATCAGAATCATAACTTGGTTGTCGTTGCCGATACAGGTATGATAAGGGTATTAACTACCGTTTAAACTTGGAGGAACCCATATGATTTTGCAACGCGATAACATTCCCAATCTAGACCAAATTTCCAGTCAGATGGGCGAACTGGTTGGTGCCGAAACCACCGAAGAATTTCGCAAATTCATCGCCTACTACCAACAGTGTCAGGCTGGTGCCAACGAAATCGGCACCAAGTTAGATAACCTCGATTCTGAATACCAGATGCGTGATAACCACAACCCGATCCACCATATGGAAACGCGGATGAAGACACCTGCTAGTTTATTTAAAAAGCTGGACAAAAAACAACTTCCCAAAACGTTCGATTCGATCCACAATCACATTCTCGACGTTGCTGGCATCCGGGTGATCACCAACTACCTTTCGGATATCGATACCGTGGCGGATGCGCTCACGAGTCAAAGTGACATTACCGTTCTGAAGCGCAAAGACTACATTAATCACCCCAAACCAAGCGGCTACCGGAGTTTACACCTCGTCGTTTCCGTACCAGTCTTTCGGACGGACGGTCCCGTTGACACCCCGGTAGAGATTCAATTGCGAACTGTGGGCATGGATATGTGGGCCAGTTTGGAACACAAGTTACGCTACAAAACCGACGTTGATCCTGATAAAGTCGTTCAATATGGCGATCAGTTGCGGAGCTATGCGAAGGAATTGAATGGTATCGAAACGAATTTACAGTCGATTTTTGAACAGTTACAGGACTAAAAAACGGTTGGGCTAGCGCCCAACCGTTTTTTACTACTGATTTACGTGATAGATTGCTGCCAATGGGCCTTGATAGTTACTTTGCCATGGTTTTGGTTGGCGTTGATAATGCAGCACCTTAGTATGCGTTTTGACCCAATCTTCCGTAACACCGGCCGCTTCATACTGCGCAAAATTTGGCACATCCAAATTCCACAACCGGTCGTCAACCTCAACAACTTGGTCGCCATACAACCCGTTTAGCACGTCTTGATCAACTAATGGTAACGCGTCATGCGCGGCCACAAACCGGTTGATAGCCTGAACGTCTACTAACTGCCGCAAACGATCCAAATCAATTAGTAGGACCCCGGTGTTGAAATACGGTTGCGCTAACCCTAACCGTTCCCGGCTATCCTGGTCGCCTTGGTGCGCCACGGCTGCGAAAGTTTTGCCGGCTAGTGGTAATCGCCAGAGGTCAGCCACTGCATTTAAAATCAGCGTATCGGGGTCGAGGTAGAGCACGCGATGGACTGATCTGGGTAAAATTTCACCACACAATAAGCGGTAATAGGTTTCGACTGGATACTGGTCGGTTACGGGTACGTCGCCCAAACTGGCCGCATCCGCTTGAATCGCTTGGAACTCGAAACCAAGTTGGGTGGTGATAAAACTTGTTAAAGTCGCTAAAACATCAGCGGAGAGTTGGCGATGGATCAACCAAACCTTAACCGGAGTGGTTTCGTGCCGTTTCAGTGATGTCAGCATCGTTTTTAATGGTGGAATGTATCGCTCGTCAACGGTGACGAGGAGGTTGATGGGAAGCATGTGGTCACGTCCTTTTTCAATTAACTTTATTATTTTTGTAACTTAAGAGACAGTTCTCCCAATGAGTGTCTCTTAAGACACAGCCTGTTTCAAATTGCTTCTAGGCCAACGCTCACAAACCCATTATGATTGGAACCATCAATTACAAAGAAGGTTTCCAAAATGACAGCTAAAATTACAATTCACGTCATGCATACTGGTCTCGTCAAAGTCGACCGGGCACTTCCTTTTCACGGCCTCTACCGTAACCCGCTTGCTTTTACTGGCCTTTTCAGAAGCGATAAAAACCAAGTCACCCTGCCCGTTTCTAGTTACCTCATCGAACATCCCAAGGGACTAATCCTCGTCGATACCGGTTGGCATAAACAGGTTCGTCAAAGTAACTGGGCGGAACTGGGCCCCCAAGTCCAAATCAATACGGGTTACTTACCAACTGGTTGGGCCGTTGACGAACGACTCGCCGCACTCGGCTACAAACCAGAAGATCTCGACTTAGTCTTACTAAGTCACCTTCACTGCGATCACGTGAGTGGCCTCAAGCACGTTGCCCAAGCCAAAAGAATCCTAGTTTCACAACCGGAATGGCAGACCGCTAACCGGCTCCCACTAGTCTACCTGCCACATGAATGGCGGGGCGTTAACGTTGACACTTATCAGTACGAGAATTCCGGTATCGGACCCGTTGGTGAAAGTTATGACGTCTTCGGTGACGGCAGTGTCTTGCAAGTTCACACACCGGGGCACGCCACTGGCATGTCGGCGACTCTGATTCAAAATGACGCTGGCCACTACGTTCTCTTGGCCGCTGACGTTGGTTACGCTAATCGCTCTTGGGAAGAGATGCTCACACCGGGGATTTGTACGAGTCGAAAAGCCGCCATCACTAGCCTAGGTTGGGTGCGTGAACAAGCTCACGACCCTAACTGCATCGAAGCACTGGCTAATCACGATACAACAACGGATCCTCACATCATTACCCTATGATTGACCAGTTAATACTGATTTCACCAACCCATTCATGAAGGTTGAGATTTGATCCGCGCTTCCTCGCCGGAGTGCCCAAGTGATTGCCGTATAAGCGGTAGAGGCGTAAATTTCTAATAGAAAATCCTGCGGTACGGATTGCGATACTTCAGGTAATAATTGCGCTGCATGTCGCCGTAAACTAGCTAAATATCGCGCACTTAAATCGCCTTCCGGTTCATGGACTTTCAACAACGGCAAAATCATAAAAACGTCTTCCGATAACGCCGTATAGAGTGCTAGTAATCCACTATCAGCTAACGGATCCACCAATCGCGCATCCAGTAGTTCGTCAAAACGGGCTGCTTGCTGCTCAACTAATTCACTAAGAACCGCGTATTTATCTGGATAATGGTGATAAAACGTACTTCGCCCGACTAATCCTTCCTGGCAAATATCATTGACCGTGATCTGATTAAACGATTGTCGATTCAAGCAGGTTATCAGGGCTGCCTGAATATCACGTTGACTCTTGTATTTACGCATATCAGCCATGTCGATCACTCCCATTCTTTCCCATAAGTCTAACCCAAAAACGACCCTCCGTCAGCGTAAAATTGCCAACGAAGAGCCGTTTTAATGATTCCCTTTGTTATTCTGTTTCTTGAGTCTGTCTCTGCGTGTCCATTTCCCACTTCGCCCGCCGTACTCGTAAATCGTCAACCAGTTGTGCCAGCGTAATTTTGGCCATACTGCGTTCCGCATCCGCCTGAACCTTGGCGTAAGCCTCTTCTAACGTTCCTTGAATGTTTGCACCAACTGGACAATCCAAATTAGTTTTATCATCAATGTGCAACAGGTTGTGATCTTCATCGATTGCATAGTAGACGTCTAACAGCGTGATGTCGGCTGGCGACTTGGCCAAACTTGGTTTAACCACCCCAGGCCGACTCGTTAACAACCCCGCCTTTACCAACGACGACATGAGCCGGCGCACCAGACTCGGATTCGAGTTGATACTGAGCGCAATCGCGTTGCTGGAAAGGTCGAACTTGCCCTGACAAATTTCAATGTAGGCTAAGACGTGCACGGCATCGCTTAATTTATGGGAGTATTTCATATCAATTTACCTCACTTAATCGTGCTTCCAGTTTAACGCATTGCGCTTGGTTTGTGGACACTAGTTTGCCTTTAACGCTTTAAGTGCAGTTTGAATCGGTGTTACTGGACGACCTAAAACAGTGGCTAACGTGTCATCTGATTGGGCCAAATCGCCGTTGTGAATCAGCGTTTGCATGCTGGTAATAATGGCAGCAGTTGTCGCGTCCAACCCAGCGGTTTCTAATCCTTTTTGATAATCAGCTTCACTGACCGATGCAACGTCAAATGATTGATCAGAAACGGCTTTTACTTGTTCAGCTAATTGCGCGTAGGTGATAGCCGGGCCACCAAACTCATAGATGGCTTTAGGATCAGCCGTTGCCAAGACCCGAGCGGCCGCTTCAGCGTAGGCCGCTTCTGGTGCCCAACCAACTTTACCTTCGCCAGCTGCGTAAGTGAATGGCTGACCCTTAAAGGCTCCCTGAATCACACCGGCATCGTTTTCCAAATACCAGTTGTTGCGTAAGAAGCTGTAGGCTAAGCCACTCTCTTTAAGCGCCTTTTCGGTGTACTTATGATCTTCTGATAGTGGTGACTTAGCCGTATCAGCATGAGAATAGCTCGTGTAGGCAATGTAGCTGACACCGGCTGCGTTTGCGGCATCAATTACGTTTTGGTGTTGCGTTTGACGAGAAACTTCACCGCCCGGAACTGATGAAATGAACAAGAGTTTATCGACACCAGTTAAAGCTTGTTTAAGGCCTTCAACATCAGTGTAATCACCTTGTCGAACCGTCACGCCAGCTGGTACGCTCGCTTGCGCCTTTTCAACGTTTCGCGCTAATGCGATGATGTTACTTGCTGGTACTAACCCTGCTAAAACCTTGACTGCTACTGAACCAAATTTTCCGGTAACCCCGGTTACTGCGTATGTTGTCATATTTAAAGACCATCCTTGTTGTTATTTTTAAAGTAACTTGTATTTTATAAAGTAACACCATTTTATTTGATTGTCAAATATATTTACGCTTGTGTGCGGAGCGAGACGGGTTGAGAGCAGTGTGCAAGGCGAGTCCGGTGAAGGCGCCCGGGCCTGGCGGGTTTACCGATGTCGCCTTGCATGCAGCTCTCAGTCTCGCGCAGCACCATTCGGCGTGGTGGCCAGAAAGCGCGTGGTTGACAAGTTTCAGCAACTTCAAGAACCCTGGAAATAACAGTTTAAGTGGTGCCGAATCTCGTAGCCTGAGAGCACCGTTTTTCAATGCGGCTTTGGCGAGCGAAGCGACGACAAACAGCCTACACCCAAATCGCACCCAACACTTACGCTAAACACAAACGTAAACAAAAAACGAGTACGATTTATCATAACCGCACTCGCTCAAAACGCTATTTATCTCAATTTCCGTTCCAAATTAATCATCTCAACCACGCCATCCGCGCAATCGGCAC
Organism: Secundilactobacillus muriivasis; assembly: GCF_054785195.1. Lineage (NCBI taxonomy): Bacteria > Bacillati > Bacillota > Bacilli > Lactobacillales > Lactobacillaceae > Secundilactobacillus > Secundilactobacillus muriivasis. Next base: position 11,876 of record NZ_BAABMI010000007.1, read on the forward strand.
CTTTGTTACCACCCTTACCACCAGCGCGGTTAATCGCTTGATCCAAGTTATCAGTCGTTAACACGCCAAACATCACGGGTACTGGCCCATTCAGTGAAACGTCTGCTAGCCCACTCGCCGTTTCAGAACAGACGTAATCGTAGTGAGAGGTTTCACCACGAACGACTGCGCCTAACGCGATGATCCCGTCAACGTTGCCTTTACTTGCTAACAATTTCGTAATCCGTGGCAATTCCATGGCGCCAGGCACCGTCATCACAGTGATGTCGTCTTCTGCAATCCCGTATTTTTTCAACTGATCGATTGCCCCCGCTTGCAGCTTTTCAGTGACCAAGGCGTTGAACTGCGCCGTGACGATGCCAATTTTAAGTCCCTTGCCGTCGCGTGTTCCGTTAATTACTGTCATCTCTAAATGACCTCCTTTAGCATGTGGTGAAATTTTTGCTTTTTCGTTTTTAAGTACGCTTCGTTTTCCGTGGTCACGCCGACTTCCAGTGATTGGCGTGCGTGAACGTGGATGCCTTGCGCTTCTAATTGTTCAATTTTATCCGGGTTATTAGTCATCAAATCAACGTTGGTGACCCCTTTTTGTCGGAGAATGGCGGCAGCTAACCCGTAGTTCCGGTCATCCGCTGGCAAGCCCAACTTTAAGTTAGCTTCTACCGTGTCAAAACCTTGCTCCTGCAATTTGTAAGCTTTGAGCTTGTTGGCCAACCCGATGCCACGACCTTCTTGACGTAAATACAGCACAGCACCACGGCCCGCCGCTTCAATCCGACGTAACGCTTCATGCAATTGCGCACCGCAATCACAGCGCTTAGACCCAAACACATCGCCGGTCAAGCATTCCGAGTGCAACCGCAGTAACACCGGTGCATCCCCACTCAAATCACCTTTCGAAATCAGCAATGTGGGTTCACCCTCATCGCTGGTCTTGAAAGCCTCCATCTTAAAGTGACCGTAGTCAGTTGGTAAATCAACCGTTGTGATCGCATCGATCGTCTTTAATTGACGGTACCGGATCAAGTCTGCAATCGTAATCATCCGGGTCTGAGTCCCTTCCGCAAAGGCTTTGAGATCCTTCCGACGGGCCATCGTACCGTCTTTTTTTAACACTTCACAGATGTAGGCCACCGGATTACCACCGGCTAACCGGGCCAGATCAACAGCGGCTTCGGTATGCCCATCCCGTTCCAGCACCCCATTCTCCCGGGCAATCAGTGGGAAAATATGTCCCGGGTGATAGAAGTCATCGAAGGTGCTCTCGCTATTAGCCAACGCCGCAATCGTATCCGACCGGTCATAGGCGGAAATCCCGGTACTGGTGGTTCGGGCATCAACACTAACGGTAAACGCCGTCCCGAACGCATCGGTTGCATCAGCCACCATCGGCTTCAATCCTAGTCGGTCGGCAACGCCAGTACTCATTGGGACACATAATAACCCGCGAGCCTTAGTCACCATCCGGTTCACGTTCTCCGGCGTGACGTAATCAGCCAATCCCAACAGGTCACCCTCAGCTTCTCGATCCAGTGAATCCGCAACAATAATTAACTTACCCTGCTTTAACTCATCAACAGCTGCTTCAATGGTGGAAATAACGTCTTGATCGGTCATGCGCGTGTCCCTCCTGGTTGGTTTGCCACAATGTATTTGCCCAAAATATCCGTTTCAATGTTCACTCGGTCGCCGAGTTCTCGATCGCCCAGCACTGTTTCGGCTAAGGTGAACGGAATTAAACTGACTGAAAAATGCGTCTGGTCGGTCGCCGTAATCGTCAGGCTCACGCCATCGATTGCGATCGAGTCCTTTTCAACGATGTAGGGTGCATACTCAGCAGCCAATTCAAACGTCAGTACGATGGCGTTTTGATCGACCTTTTTCTCAGTTAGGACTGCGGTGGTATCCACATGTCCCAACACAAAATGGCCGTCTAACCGAGCTGTCGCTTGTAACGCCGGTTCTAAGTTGACCCGACTGCCAATCGTCAACGCACCAAGGTTGGTGCGGCGACTGGTTTCCGGCATCACTTCAACCGTGACTTGGTCGGCCGCAACTGCTGTAGCCGTCAAACAAGTCCCGTTGATCGCGATACTATCGCCAAGTTGCGGTTGAATCTGACGAAATAAATCTGCTTGCAACGTCAAGGTTGCCGTTTCATCTTGCTGGTCGAGCTGCACGACCCGGCCAACGCCTTTAATAATTCCTGTAAACATCGCTACACCCTCCTTGCACGCACGCGAACGTCGTGGCCGAACTGGGTAATCGTTGGCGTACCGAGGTTAAATGCCGCTGTCAGGGGTTCACCCACTGCAGCGGGTAACCCAGCACCACCCAATACTTTCGGTGCCACGTAAACCACCAATTCGTTCACCAAGTCAGCCGCTAAAAACGCCGCCTGAACCTGACTACCGCCTTCGACTAACACGGCTTGAAGCCCTTGTTCAGCCAGATATTGACTGATTACCGCTGGCGTCCATTCTGGTCGAACAACGACCTTCACGTTCTCTGGCACCGGCGTTGTTACTTCGGTTTCACTCAAGAACCAGGTTGGCGCCGCGTTGTTAAAGAGCCTTAGTCGACGATCCAACCGATTCACATCCCGGACTAACGCGATTCGAATCGGCGGAAAGGCCTGTTGGCGTGTCCGCACCGTCAATTGAGGGTCGTCATTTAGTAGCGTATGCTCGCCAATCAAAATGGCGTGTTGGCGACTTCGCAACTGCTGCACGTCCTGTTGCGCTGGTTCAGACGTCAGCTGCGTTCTGGTAGTCCCAGCACCGTTGATCTTGCCGTCCAATGACATGGCATATTTGAGGGTAAAATACGGCTGGTGATGCTGATAAAAGTAGGTGTATGCCTCGTTGAGGTCGGCGGTCTGATTCAGCACCGTCACCGCAACGCCGTGGTCTTCAAGCAATTGGATGCCTTTACCACTCACCAGTGGATTCGGATCCTGCTGGCCAATCACGACCCGTGCAACGCCAACTTCCGCTAATCGCTTGGCACAGGGTGGCGTCTTGCCGTAGTGACTGCAGGGTTCCAGCGTCACGTAAACGGTAGAACCCTTTGCGTCAGCCACGTCATCCAGTTGACTCAACGCATCCACTTCGGCATGCGCTTGGCCAAACTGATGGTGATAGCCGGTTGCAATCACTTGGCCATCCTTGACGATCACCGCACCAACTTGCGGATTGGTCCAGGTGTCCAGCCCTTGATGCGCCGCTGCCACCGCTAACTTGAAATAGTCTTGATCTGTCAAATCTCATTCACCTCACGAAAAAAGCCCCGACCGCCAACTGCTTGGCGAACGGGGCTTATTAATTGATAAGCTAAACAAGATTTCAAACGAGTCACGGTACAGCAAAGAGACTGCACCCATGGTTTGAAAAAGTTGCGTTTTTTCTTCTCCCATCCAGACTTTAACTGTCGGTCCCAGACTCGCACTGGGTCAACCACGGAAAACCGTGGGTCACGGACTTCAGTCAACCGTACCCGTAAGTACGGCGACTGTCACCATCGGTCGGGAATTACACCCTGCCCCGAAGAAATCTATTCAGTTATTGGCATCATCGTACTATGAAACCGGTTGTAATGCAAGCAAGTGTCGAAAGTTCGGCACAAACTTCTGGAATGTTACATTAACTGTTTCGCTAAAAATATTTCCCGGGTAATCGACTCAACATTCTGAATTTTTCCCTTGCCCGAGGCCCTTGCTTGTCCGATACTGCAATGCTTGGTACACTTGCTAGGAAAAGTAGCGCTCGTATCTCACTATGGTTATTGAAAGGAGCACGTCATGTTAGGGACCACGCTAAAACAACGTCGGGAGGACCTGAGTCTCACTCAGCAACAAGTCGCGGAACAACTCCACGTTGCGCGCCAAACCGTCTCAAACTGGGAGACCGGCAAAAACTACCCTGACATCCCCACTCTAATCAAAATCAGCGACCTGTACGACCTGTCGCTGGACATCATGCTCAAGGGAGATGCAAGCTATATGACCCAACTTCAAAAGGATGCCCGCCAACTGAAAACCCTTAAAAAAATGCGGTTTCGGTTTGGCCCGATTGGAACACTGCTTTATAAGCACTACCACAATGATCCACGCTGGGGAAAGAAAAACTTTATTTTTTGGCTGTTTGGCGGTACATTTTTTAGTTACTCATTTGTCGTCATGATTGTCATTTACGTTATCGAACAGCTCGCCTGGCACGAACCCATCTTTACGGATCCGCTCACGATGCTGATCGAACTAGGGATATTTTTATTGATCTTAATTCCAGGCAGTATGGTTTATGGTCTTTGGGCAACGGATTATTTTCGCAAATAACGCGCCTCCTCAGTTCCATTGAATCAACAATGAGCCATTTTTGTCATCAAAATTCAATTGTCCACAAGCTAATCAATACCCTTTCGCGTTAAATTTAGGTACACTAAACCTAACTTACACGAAATCGAGGTCTTCATCATGGCAACCACTTCCGATAACGCCGCTTGTGCTTGGCAACCCAAGCAGCCTGCTAATCCAACGTTTGATTTAAAATTTTCAACCGGCGAGCTTCCCGTTGAACCCAACCGTTACAGCTTAGTTTGGGGCCGATTCTGTCCTTGGGCAACGCCCGTCGCAATGTTGATCGATATTCTCGGCTTAGACCACGTCATCGCAAAAAGTCCGGTCTACGCTCTTCGCCACGATGGCATCAACGACGACTGGTTTTACGGGCCTCACGCGGGTGACACCGATCCAGTTTTACACACAACCAGTCTCGGTGAGAGTTACCGCAAAGCCGATCCAACCTTTAGTGCCCGGGCTTCAGTCCCGGCTTTAGTTGACCGTCAAACCGGTAAAATCGTTAACGGCGAATCGGGTACGCTGTTACCCGAACTCGCAACCGAATGGCACGACTACGTTGCCGCTGATGCGCCAGATGTTCTACCTACAGCCCAACGTGATGAGATTCTCGCCATGAACCAGCAGATTATTGATAACCTATCAAAACCGGTTAACGAAATCAACGACGTGACCACACAAGCCGACTATGAACGGTTATCCAACCAGTTCTTTGATCAACTGGCTGAATTTGACGAACGACTCGCTAACCACCCCTTCTTGTTTGGTGACCACGTCACGCTATCAGACCTACTCTTGTTCGTTCGGTTAGTTCGGTTTGATCTCGTTTATTACTTCCAAAACAAACTTAATCAAAAGCGGCTCGAGGACTTCCCCAACCTCTGGCGGTACGCAAAAGCTTGCTACCAGATTCCGGCATTTAAACAAAATACCGACTTTCTGGCGATCAAGCAACACTTCTTCCAAGTGAGCGAAACGGTGACCGATTTCGACCACGTTTTGCCACTGGGGCCAGATATGAGTAAGTGGGAAAATTAAGGGTAACTCAAAAAGCAACCGATGGTCGGTGAAATCAACCATCAGTTGCTTTTTAGTTTGTAGCTTGGGCAGTACGATTAACGTATCAGCCATCTATAGGAGGTCACTTCATGTTCAAATTTGAGTTTCACCAACAAAACCAATTTATTAAACCACCCTATAACCGCTGGGAACATGCGTTAAACGTTTTTGATATCATTATCCTGCTCATTACCCTACCGCTATTTGTTATTAGCCTATTCAATCATAATCTGCTATTTTCTGTAGTCTTAGGTTTACTTGCCCTCATCAGTAATCTCATCTTCGTTTTGTCACTTATTCTGGAACACCGTGCCAAACGCCGCCGAGCTCGCTCACGCTCTAGCCGTCCGCGCCCGCAAGGCCCACAGAATCGTCACGGTGTCGACAACTTCTTGGAACAGCGCCCCAATGATCGTCGGGATCACGCCAAAACTGGCGATCAACATCAGGATCGTACAAATTAGAATCCCAATCAACACTGACTGCCGGGCAACCGACATCGTTTCCCGGGAAATAACGACCGCGGTCGCCACCCGTTGTAAGTCATCCTTCAAAATGACAGCATCCGCCGATTCACTGGCCGCAGTGGCACCGTGAGCGCCCATTGCCAGCCCGACATCCGCGGTGACCAGGGATGGCGCATCGTTAACGCCGTCCCCCACCATGGCGACTGGCCGGCGATCTTCGGCAACTTCTTTCAACACTTCAATTTTGTCGTTTGGTAAACAGTCCGCGTGAATTTCATCAATCCCAACCGCACCCGCAATCTTTTCAGCAATTGGTTTGCGGTCACCCGAAATCATCATCAGGTGGTGAATCCCCATTTGATGCAATTTCGTCATCGTTGCTGGCGCCTCTGGTCGAAGTTCGTCCTCAAAGATAACGCAGCCGATATACCGATCAGCCACCGCCACGTAAACTGCCGTTTCATCAACTCGTTGAATCGCACCGGCTGGTAGCACGAAATCAGCTTTACCAGCTCTGACAATCTGCCCATCAATAGTAGCTTGAACGCCACCACCAGTGGTTTCAACGACAGCGGTTGCCGCTGGTAATTGCGCCGGCGCAGCTTGAACCAGTGACCGAGCCAAAATGTGGTTAGACTGCTGTTCAGCAGCCGCCGCAAGGGTCAACACCTGCTCTGCTGTCCAGCCCGTTTCTGGCCGTGTCTCCGTCACTTTTAGGTTACCTTGGGTAATTGTCCCAGTTTTATCAAATGCGACCGTCTGGACCTTCGCCAGCTTCTCTAACGTGGTCCCAGTCTTCACGATAATCCCACTTTGGCTGGCTCGACTCATTCCAGCAACCAAGGCTACCGGTGCTGCTAAAATCAACGGACAAGGTGACGCCACCACTAACACTTGTGCAAAACGGGTCGGATCCTTTGAAACTGCCCACGCCGTTCCAGCGATAATGTACGCCAAAATCGTAAACGGCACCGCATACCGGTCCGCCATCCGAACAAAGTGCGCCGGCTGTTCTTCCGCCTGCTTCACTAATCGAATGATGTTTTGGTACTGACTGTCTTCAGCCCGCTGATCAGCCACCATTTCAAGCGACCCATCACCGTTGACTGATCCAGACATCAACGTATCACCAACCACTTTATCGACGGGCCGGGATTCACCAGTCAGCGAGGCCTCATCCAGTGATGATTGCCCACTTAAAATCGTGCCATCAACCGGCACAACATCGCCAGGCTTCACCAATAAATGATCGCCAACCTGAACCTTTTCAACCGGAATCGCCGTCACGGTATCCCCGTTAATCAAATGCGCCTGTTGAGGCGATTTCTCCAACAGCGCCTGCAAATCCGAGTTGGCCTTGTGCGCCGCATAGTCTTCCAGCGCATCCCCACCGGTCAACATCAATAAGACGATCAAGGCCGCCCAGTATTCACCAATTGCCAACGTTGCAACTACCGCAGTGATTGCCAGTAAATCAACCCCAAATTTACCGGACCGAAGCGTTTTAACCATATCGACCAACATCAATAGCGCAATCAGTGAGCCCAAGATGGTCACGACGATTTGTGCCCAAAGCGCCTGTTGAAGACCGAAGTTGAGGATCAAGGCAATCACCCCAACAATCAAAACTGCCCAGAGCCGTTTGTAATTCGAAAGCTTTAACATTGTCGCCACCTCCTATATGTGTATCGTTGAACTATTTCTTATCTCAATTGTACACTAGGATATTCCGAGTTTCCTAACAGTTAGCTTATAATAATTATTGTTTATGATTTTGGAATATTAGAGCGTGAGGAGAAGCGGTTAAAGAGCGGCGTGTAATGCCTCAAAGGTAAAAGCCCCGGGCCTGGGCTTTTACCTTTGAGGCATTACACATAGCTCTTTGCTTCTCCGAACGCGTTTCGGCGTGGTGAAGGCAGGCGACATAGTAAGCCCTAATTCATTGTTACTAAATACCGGAAAGGCACCCCAAAATAACGCCGAAACAAACGTTGCCGGAATGCGCGTCGCCAGTATCACTCTGTTATGGTCAACCGCAACACCCTCCTATATATAAACCACTTCGCATCATTAGCCTACTTTTCAGAAAATCCTTACTACTACATTGTGGTCATAAAGATTTGCTGGGTAAGTATCGAACGTGATTTCTTAACTGATACGTCACCAAACCGATTTCAATTACCCCACAACTGTTATCTAGCCGAAACGAGTGAAAAGGCGCAGGGCCCGGCCATATAAGACAAATAACGTGTAGCACCCAAACCCAGGTGCTACACGTTATTTGTCTTATATTCTGGGCCCTAACCGCGCCTTTTCACTCTCTATCTAATCACCATCACCGACACCGGCGCATACTTTGCCATGTAAGCCGCTTGGCTCCCAAAGCGACGCTGAACGCCCTTTTTAGCAATGGAACCAATCACTAACAAGTCCGGTTTGACGTGTGGGATCACATCATTCACAATCGTTTCCCCTGGATTACCTTCCGACACGATAGCGTTGACGCTTTCGATGCCTGCCGCTTGTGCTTGCTGGAGGTATTTTGGGATATGGGCTTCCAATTCTCGGCGTTCACCGTGAATGTAGTCCTTATCCATTACTTGATAGACACTCATTTCGTGACTCTCTAGCACGGAAACGATTGTTAAGCGCGCACCTAATTGCTGGGCCGTATGAATCGCGTAATCAAACGCTAACAGCGCATCCGCCGAATCATCGACCCCGACTAAAATGTGCTTAAAATCAGTTTTTGTCATCTTCGATTTACGCCTCCGTAGCGGCTTCATCCGTGCCGTTCAACTTGGCTGCTAACCGTTTGTTACCGCGGTGCAAATCGTAGATGGTCCAAACTAACAATGCCAATACGGCCGCAATCAAGACGTAGGCAATAACATCAGCTTGCATCAATTGTGCCTTGGTGGCGTTGTCGCCGTAGAACCCTTCAACAGAACCTGGTAGGCCCTTCATGTTCAGGAACGTTAACGCAATAACGGAGATCCAGCCAAATAATTTCACCAAGAAGTTATTCTTGAATCGCTTGCCCATTTCCAACTCACTGTTAGTCATCATCAACAGTGGCAACATTGAGAATGGTAAAGCAAACGCCAAGAAGACTTGCGAATTGTTCATTAAATTATTCAGCGCTTCGTGTTGCTTGATAGCGGATTGACCACCCGTTAACCCAACACAGATCAACACTGGCACCACGGAAATCAACCGGGTAACCAAACGACGGAGCCAAAGTGGCATCCGCATGTGGACAAACCCTTCCATAATCACTTGACCGGTTAACGTCCCGGTGATCGTGGAGTTTTGACCAGAGGCTAACAACGCCACCGCAAACAGGATGGACAAAATGCCGGATTTAGCAACCCCAATCAACACACCGTTACTTAACATTGATGTATCTGATAGTGCTTGGAACAAGCCGAAGAACGATGGGTCCTTAACGGCGCCGCTCTTGAAGACCGCAACCCCCATGATCAGCAGCAATGAGTTGACCACGAATGCGAATGACAATTGGATGTTGGAATCCCAAGTTGAGAACCGAACCGTCCGAGCCACATCTTCTTCATCGGTATGGTCAATTTTTCGTGATTGAGAAACCGCTGAATGCAAGTAGAGGTTATGTGGCATCACCGTTGCCCCAATAATCCCTAATGACCCTGAAATTGGGGTCATGCCCGCAACGTGTTCTGAACCGGAGAACGTCCGGGTCGTTGGCATCAAGCCGGCAAAAACACCGCCCCAATCAGGCCGTGACAGAATCACTTGGTACAAGAACACAAACAAGATGACCAAAATCAAACAAACCACGATGGCTTCAATCTTCCGGAATCCAATTTTGGTTAATAATAGCAGTAATAAAACGTCAAATACGGTAATGAACACCGCAATTACCAATGGAATGTGGAATAACAAGTACAGCGCAATCGCTGCCCCAATAACTTCGGCGATATCCGTCGCCATAATCGCTAACTCGGTCAATAACCATAACACAATACCTAATGATTTACTGGTTCGTGCTCGAATCGCTTGCGCGAGATCCATCTGGCTCACGATGCCAAGTTTAGCCGCCATGTATTGTAGTAACATCGCGATCAAACTTGACATTAAGATAACAGACATCAGTAAGTACTGGAAATTTTGGCCCCCGGTGATTGACGTTGACCAGTTACCAGGATCCATGTAACCCACCGCAACTAACGCGCCAGGCCCTGAGTACATAAACAGCGTTTTCCAGAACCCCTTACCTTTTGGTACTTCGACCGTACCGTTGATCTCTTCTAGTGATTTCCCGTTCGCATACTCGATCAACCGGTGTTTGCGAGGGACGTTTTCATTCTCCAATTGAATGACCACCCTTCATGAATTTTTAAATCACAGTCATTGTACAATAGTTTATTTAATTTTTAAAATACTTTTTAGGGTAACCTTAAACCAAAGATGGTATAACTTGGTTTTAGAAAAGCGCTTTCTTAGTTACAACCACGGTCTTAATGTGATTTAATAGAATTAGATAAAAAAGTTTGGCTAACCAAAATAAAGTAAACGTCTCATTTTCGAGAGAATTAGCTTGCCTTTATGCGATAGCTTAGATAATCTATTAATTAACACTACTGAAAGAAGGGATTAACTTGGAAGATCGTTACAATTTGGTAATTCCAGATCGCTAATCACTTGCACACACGAAAGGATGATTTTTTAACATGGCATTAGATGACAATCAATTAACAACTCCGACTGAAGACAGCGCTGACGCTGGACCCAGTCAGCAACAAGTCTGGCAACAAAGTACTTCTGGTTTGGAACAGCAGTGGCAAACGGACGGTCAAGCAGGCCTCAGCACTGATGAGGCAACAAAACGACTGAACCAACAAGGCCCGAACGAACTTGAAGCTAAAAAAGTGTCTAACTTGTTGCGGTTTTTGAAGCAATTCAATAACAGTATCATTTACATCTTGGCGGCAGCCGCAATTTTGACCTTCTTCTTGCACCACTACTCCGATTCAATCGTTATCGGACTGGTGATTATTGCGAACGCCTTTATCGGGTATTTCCAAGAAGTTTCTGCGGATAACGCCCTTTCCAAGATCAAGGAACTCTTAGTTTCGGAAAGCTTCGTGATCCGGGATGGTCAATTAACCACGTTACCGTCTCGTGAATTAGTTACGGGTGACTTGGTTCGACTAGAGGCTGGGGATTCAGTGCCAGCCGACCTTCGTTTGATCGACGCAGATAACTTGAAGATTCAAGAATCCGTGTTGACGGGTGAAACCGACTCCCAAGAAAAGATCGAAGACGCCATTGATGACGCAAACCTCCCACTAGCTGAACGCCGTAACCAGGCATTTGCCTCGACGGCCGTTACTAGCGGTTCTGGGTTAGGAATCGTGATTGCAACTGGTGTGCACACCGAAATCGGGAAGATCCAACAAGATGTTGCTGAAGTCAAGGAAAAGCCAACGCCGTTAATGCAAAACCTGAATCGGTTAGGGTTTGGCTTATCCTTAGCGATTGTGATTGCTGCCGTGTTACTGTTCATCCTGGGTGCGATCATCCAAGTTTACAGTTTACCAACCCTGTTAATCGCCGTCGTGACAATGGTCGTTGGGTCAATGCCTGAAGGGCTGCCCGCTAGTACCTCAGTGGTGCTGGCCATGGGAACCCGTCAACTGACCAAGCAACACGCGATCGTTAAAACGTTACCCGCCGTTGAAACACTGGGGGCCGTGGACATCATTAACACCGATAAAACCGGGACCTTAACCAAGAACGAAATGACGGTCACCGATATTCTGACCGCCGATAATCAATATACCGTTTCTGGTGTTGGCTACGATGATGCTGGTCAAGTTCTGACAACTGATGGTCAAGAAGTCGATTGGCGTCATAACGACAACTTAAACTGGTTAGTTGAAATTGCTGGTCAGACTTCTGACGCCGTCTTCAACTTTGAAAACGATCAGTGGCAACTGACCGGTGAACCAACCGATGGGGCGTTGACCGCCCTCTTCCATAAGTTAACTGGTGAGACCCCGGAAGCGGCTGAGATCGATTCGTTACCGTTCGACTCTGCTTTCCGTTATTCCGCTCGATTAGTTGATTTTAACGACCAACGCGTCCTCCTTGTGAAGGGTGCACCCCAAACCTTGGCCAAACTGGTTCAAGACCACGGTGGCCAAGTTGAAGCTGGTAGCATGGCTGATCAAATGAGCCAACTGACTCGCCAAGGTAAGCGAGTGGTTGCGATGGGTTACCAGATCATGTCCCGGGAAATTACCGAGATCGATGCCAGCCAAATCGGTGACGGTTTAAAACTGGTCGGGTTAGTCGGCATCATCGACCCACCTCGTCCTGAAGTTGCGGACGCCGTGAAGCAGTTACGCTTCGCTGGAATCCAAGTTAAGATGATTACTGGTGACGACCCTGAAACGGCCGCGGCTATCGCTAAACAACTGAATTTAGCCGATAATCCTAAGGCGATTACCGGCCCTGAATTAAACGAACTGTCTGATGAACAGCTTCAAAACGTCATCGATAGTTACACCGTCTTCGCCCGAACCACCCCTGCCGACAAACTGCGGATCGTGCGCGCCCAACAGGCCAACGGTCACGTTGTTTCGATGACGGGTGACGGGGTCAACGACGCTCCCGCCCTTAAGCAAGCCGATATTGGGGTTGCCATGGGGATCAAGGGAACCGACGTGGCCAAGGGTGCCGCCGATATGGTTCTGGCTAACGACGACTTCACCACCATCCTCGCCGCCGTTAAGGAAGGCCGTCACGTCTTCGATAACATTCGTAAGACGATTCGCTTCCTGTTACCAACCAGTTTCGCGGAAGGTCTGATCGTGGTCCTCAGTATCGTGATGGACCAATCGTTGCCACTCTACCCAACCCAACTGTTGTGGATCAACATGGTGTCAGCGTTGACGATTCAATTCGCCTTCATCTTCGAACCGGTCGAAAGTGGCATCATGGTTCGTGGTCCGCGAGACGTTAAGGCTGGGATTCTTTCCAAGATGGACGTGTTCGAAGTGGTTTACGTCTCGTTACTGATTGCCGGGTTAGGGATGTTCGCCTACGACGCCTTAGTTGGCCACGGTATCAGTGCCTTAGTCGGCAGTACCATGACGTTAAACGTGGTGATCTTCGGTAAGATCTTCTACCTGTTCAACTTGCGGAATAACCACCCCGTTATTTCAAAATACTTCTTCCAAAACAAGATGGCCTTCTACATCATCGCCGCTTTGATCGTCCTGCAGATGGGTATTATCTACCTACCATTCATGCAAGACATCTTCCACACCACCAGTGCGAACTTCACGTACGGTTGGTTGGTACCAATCATCGCCGGGATCGTGGTCCTGATTGTGACGGAAATCGTCAAGCTTGGCCGGTTGCAGTGGGATAAGATGCACCGGGATAAGATTGCTTAATTAACAATTAAACGCGAAAAGACCGATTCTCAAAAATTGAGAGTCGGTCTTTTTCGATTTTCTGTCTCCTGAACATTACATTAGTCGTATACTAAACTTAATTTAGAAAATTGGTTGAGGTGGTTTCGATGGTTGCAACGGAGGATAACGGGTACGTTTACGCGCTCGAAAATAAAGCATTTCCCGGCTATATCAAAGTCGGTCAGACTAAGAATCTTAGTCGTCGTTTGGCACAGTTTAACGACACTGGCATTCCAGACGGTAAACCAACGTTACTTCTATTTGCCGTTAAACTAAACGGTTATAAAAAGGCTGAACGCTTACTTCACAGTGCACTTTCAGAAAAACGGGAAAGCAGTTCTAAGGAGTTCTTCAAAGCCACGTTCAACCAAGTGAAAACCGCGTTTAAACTGCTTGCTTTTAATGACCCAGAGACCGAATGGATTCGTCCGGAAACTTATAACTCGGCAATCACAGGCAAGACCTATACAGCGGTTAAACGCAAAGTTGGCTCCCGTCCCAACCGAACGTTCAAATACCTCAGTATTCCCATCGGTGCGACTCTCACCTTTAAGGAGAGTCCTAAAATTCAAGTTACTGTCATCGATGCTAAAAACCACGTTCTCTGTCGTTGCGGACAAAAACACTCCCTTTCACGCGCAGCAATCTGCTGTTACGACTACTACCACGAATTACCAGAAGATCAATGCGGTCATGATCGAAACGGATTTGATTGGTTTAAGTTTAACGATATCTTGGTGTCTAAAATCAAGCCGATGGTCAACGAAGAACAGGATTAAGCTAATTTAAATAAAGGACTGAAATCACATGACGCAATATCACACACTAACCATTGATGGGCTTGATATTTTCTATCGTGAAGCTGGTGATCAGAAGCTACCAACCATGGTCTTACTTCACGGATTCCCTTCGGCCAGCCACATGTTTCGAGACCTAATGCCTCAGTTGTCATCTCACTTTCACCTGATTGCGCTTGATTTTCCGGGTTTCGGTCAATCTAGTGCACCAGATCATACTCAATTTGCGTATACTTTTGACCACCTTGCAACCATTACAGAACACTTTTTGGCAGCGCTCAACGTCGCACCATTCTACATGTACGTTTTCGATTACGGTGCGCCAATCGGGTTTGACATCGCTTGCCGACACCCGAATTGGATTCAGGGAATCATTAGCCAAAATGGTAACGTCTATACCGAAGGATTGGGTGCTAAGTGGGCAACCCGGCAAGACTTTTGGCAACACCCTACACCCGCAAAACGTGAGCAATACCGATCCGCTTTTGCGCCTGACACCATCATTGGCCAATACACTTTCGGCACTCAGCCCAACACAGTCTCGCCGGATGGTTATACTCTGGATATTGCCTATACGCATTCAACAGGTTACGCCGAACGTCAACTAGATTTAATTTTCGATTACCAAAATAACATCAAGCGCTATCCGCAATTCCAGGCCTATCTACGGCGTTATCAACCGCGATTACTAGCCGTTTGGGGCAAAAACGATCCCTCGTTTATCGCTCCTGGAGCGCTCGCCTTTCAACATGACGATGCCAACACTCGCGTTGAACTAGTCAATAGTGGCCACTTTGCGCTTGAAACTCATGCAACTCAAATTGCAGCGTTAATTATTGATACTTTTACCACAAACTAAAAAATAGCCTCAAGATTACGTACACATATTAATGCGCGCAACCTTAAGGCTATTTTATTTCCCAGGAAATTTCTATTGTCCCGTGAACCCAGCAATAAACCCCTGAATAAACGAATAAATAAACGGAATCAGATACAACGTGAACACCACGATGCCAAGCACAACCGATTTCCGTGAAAGCAACTGATTAACCGCCCGCCAGTTCAACGTAAACAACCAAACAATTAGTAAGACAAAGGCGCCCCAGTTAAACCATGTGTCCACAACGTTGAAATCAACCCGCATCGCCAACATCACGATCATGACGATGGCCGCTAACCCAATGCTACTCCACACAATCTTCTCAACGGGCGTTACCCTCTGCGCATCCTTTAATTCTCGCATCAATGCCTCATCCTTTCGAATCAATTCGTCTAACGACACCCCAAATAAATCACTCATCGCCACCACGTTGGCGAAGCTTGGCAACGCCGTCTCCTGTTCCCATTTTGAAATCGATTGGCGGGAAATATGGAGCTGATCCGCTAACTCTTGTTGTGACCAGCCCCGTTGTTGCCGCTGCTGTTTTAACCTGGCGCCGATGTGCATGTCTGACTCCTCCTCTTTTGTTAACATCCACAGCATATCATGATGGTGATCGACTTAGTCGCACCACTTGGTTGCAGGCAGTATTTGACCACAAATAAAAAGACGCTTCCAGCCGGAAACGCCCGTTATTACGGCTAAGATAAGCCCGTCCATACGTAATAAATTTGCCGTTGCGGCCCGACTGCGTAACTATCGTAAGTCCCGTTTGCAACCGCCCCGTTCGCCCGTAGTTTGAGTTGGTGGGTATGCGCAGTCGTTAGTTGCGCTAATGATGACTTCAACGTTAACACCGTGGTTTGGCCACTGCGCCACCTCTTGGTAACTTGCGCACTTGCGGCTGGTGCCTGATTATCGACGCTGCCATCTCGGTATACTTCCACCCGACCGTCCGTGGTCACGTTGATGACCGGCTGCGTTGTATCATAGTTGACTCGCCGTTGCTTAAGCTGACTAAACTGATCGGTTGCAACCCGCCGAGTCGCTTTTAAGTCCTGCATCGGCACCGTTAAATACCGTCGGCTTGTCTGATGCCGTAGCTGATACCGTAACCGTTGCATCTCCACTCGCGCGTAACGTTGCCCGTGGTGGGTCACCTGACTTGCGACTGACACCCGCGTATTCTTCGGCACCGTAATCTGTCCTACCCGCACCGTTTTCGTGGTCACGGCGTACTCAGCTTCAGCTTGCGCCGTTGTATGAATGATTTGAATGGCACCCAGGCCAATGATGCCTGCGATGATTCCGACTACCCATTTTGCGTTCATTTTTAAATCCCCCTTGGTTCGAAATTAACATAGCGTCTATTGTATCATGTTGGCTTGGTGATTGGGTTGGTTTGGGGAATTTCCTGGGAAATATTCTTTGGGGCGAGGTTGGAGAAATCGTTTTGGTTGATTGAAATTGCACAGATTGGTAGCCACGCATCGGCTGATAATCGATAGCTGTGTTACGCATCAACAGCTTAACGGCAACGCTCATTCCGATTACCTTATTTTCGGCGCCACTTGAACTTTGTCGTTCCGCTTACTTGATTTATCGTGAAGCTTGTCAGCGATATTGTATTTAGGACACCGCGCCGAAATCATGCGCGAAGTAAGGCAGAGAACTGCACATAAGCCCCTTCTGCCACAAGTCCCCAAAACCGGGACTTATGGCAGAAGGGGCTTATGCTCCGTTCTCTAAACGCCTTACTTCGCGCTTTACATACTTCCAATCAACGTCATCACAAACCAACCTGCCACGGCAACATAAATCAACGTTGCCAACAATCCCAACCGAAACGGCCAGGTCCAGTGACGGTAATAGCTAATGCTGGTCACCAGCAATAGCGCAATAAAGATCAGTAATAACCAACTCATCAGGCCCATTCCTCCGCTTACACCTCTTCGTTCGTTTCAGATTCGACTACCGGTTGAACATGTTGACCAGCGTTCGGCCGCCGGCGTTTGATCAAGCTACGCCACAATGTCCAACCCGCTGCTAAGCATAACACGAACCAGCCGAGAATCGACAACCATTTACCTGCCAGTAATCCCGGGGTCGTGTAGCTCAGTTTAATGCGGTGCTTGCCAGCTGGAATTTTGGCGCCGATAAAGCCAGTGTTCACCTTTTGAATCACTGTTGCTTGACCATCGACTGTTAATCGCCAGCCTTTAGAATAAGGAATTGAAGTGGTTAACACACTTGCTCGACTTCGGTTAGTTGTGCCGGTGACGTGATTGTTAGTGACAGTTAAGTGTTTTAACGCCTGTTTTTGTAGCTTCTGCGTCTTTGTTCGATAGGTAGCACCGAATGGGACCGCAATGACCTTAACGTGCTTAAACGTCAATTTATTGGCCTTGTAGAAGCTCAAATTAATCGTTTGACGCGCCTTCGTTGAATAGCCCAAGTTGATCAGTAAGTGGTGCTTCGGTTCGTAATCAGACATGTTGTTGATGCCCAACTGATCGATCGACGTTTTGTGCGTGCCGGACTGGACGTTCAGGAAATAGGAATCAAAGTACGGTGACGTGTTGATTTCCCGCAACGTATTCAGCTTGGTTTCGTGCGAGAATGGCACGTCCGCTAGCTTCGCGCGGGTGGCTGTATAACCCAACCGCTCACTTGTTGATGGAAACTGTGCTTTGATACCATCGATTTCCAAATACAGTTCGCAGTTCTTCAGCGATTGCGGCTTGTTAATCGTCAATTGATACCGCGCATTTTGACCAAGCAGGTCGCCAGTCATTTCCTTTAACCCGTTAGTGTTTTTCTGATTATTTTTTGCAATCACTGCCGCGTTTTGGGCCAACAGTTTAGTCACTGATAACGTTGGTTTTAATAGATTCGTCGTTGCGGCATACTTCTCGGCCTCAGCCGGTGTTTTATCACCAGTAATCCCATAAGACAGTGACCGATTGGTGTTGTGATGCAAGCGGTAGTTAATGGCTTGGGTGATCGTTGTGATTGGCTGGCTAGTCATCGAAACGGTATACGGTACCGTGCGACTCGCCCGCTTTGCCGTGACCGTCTTCACGCCACTGACCTTTTGACTCGTTTGAGCGCCACTTAACAGTGCTTGTTCCTTATCTACCGCACTTAAATTGCGATAAGCACTCGCATTTAATTGCGTCGTTTGGGTGTAAGCCAACGGTAACGCGTACTTGTTTTTCAGCAGTACTGTGCCCGTCCCGTTGCCTAAACTGTAAACGGGGCGGTCCCGAAAGACCGCTTTGCCATTTCGTCGTCGCACGACTTGATAGCCGTATGGGACGCGATTTTTATTGATTTCATCCTGACGCGCAAAGAGGTATTTGACCCCCAACAGCGACAACATAGTTGTGCGTTCATCAGCGTTTCTTGTCGGATTATTCATCGTGTTTTCACTGTTCCACAGTTGAGTATTAAAGCTGTTGACCGCCGCGTTTTGAACCGAGAAATACGAGCCGATTTGGTGCATCCCCAGTAGCATCGGCATGTTGTTGCCGGCACTGTGCAAGGTGTAGTAGTCCTTGGTCGTCGCGGTTCGATAAAAACTAGTATCGGTTTGTTTCAAATACTGGTCAGCCTTATCGAAAAACACCTTTGACCAGTGACGAGCGACGCCGCGACTCAATTCACTCCGAGATGCGTAAGCGTAGTTGGGGCTGTAGAATCCCAATCCAGTGCTGGCTGCGTTAAGGAGCACTAACCCCAACAACGCCCACTTCAAGCGCAAGCCCGTCGCACCGGTCATAATGGCGTACGCGAGCACGATCATAAAGCCTAGCAACAACCCATACGTCATCAGGTGGTGTTGCGGTAACTTAAAGATAAACCCGTTACCAACCCAAACCAGCGCCAACAAAATTGCCGTCGCTATCATAAACCACTTAAAATCCGCCGGTACCAACTCGTGCAAGTGGTCAATAAAGTGCCCCGCAGCTAAGCCAAATGCCAAATGGACCAACAACACCCACCGGTTAGACGGCGTACTCATCACGTTCATCACCGCCGCAACGGCCGGGAATAGCAACCCGACCGCCACAAGCAGCAACGTCACGTTTAACATGAGATACCGCCGGAAATGGCGCATGGTCCACACCATCGCGATAAACGTCAGGCCACTCGTCCCCATCACTAACCAGTAGTAGGTGGTCCCATTTGAATTTAAAATCGCGTTTGGCAAATGCGTGTAGTAAATTGACGGGTAAAATTTCAACCCGCTCGCAAAAATGGCACTTCCTGATCGAGACGAACTGAGCATCCCTAAGATGTTGGGTAACAGCACCACCGCCGCCATCAACGTTGACATCACGATGGTCAAGCCAAAATACAGCAACGACCAAGGTAGCGGTCGAACCAACTCACCCTTTAGTTTCAAATCAAGATAGCGCATGATCGCAAACACCAACGCGCCAATCGCCAATACGTAGGCGAAATAGACGTTGCTGATCAAAACGAGCGCCGTGATCACGACAAGCCACAGGAAGGATTTGCCCTGATAGATGCGATCAATTGCCAGACAAACCAGCGGGAAGAAAATCAACGGCAGCAAAAAGAACGGGTGGTGATAGGCTGAATAAAACGAATAGCTCCCGAAGGCGTACACCAACGTGCCAATCAGGGTCCCACCCCGTTTGAGTTTTAGTTGTTTGGCGAACGCGATAAAGGCCAAGCCCACGACGTATAGCCGAAGAATCGTCAGTAGTTGATACCCTAGTTCCAGTCGATCTGCAGGAAACAGCGCAATCAGGTAGCTAAACGGATCTCCCACCACGTAGTAGGCAAAGGTCGTCATCTGATCTGCCCCGAGGCCTAACGTCCAGGACCAACCGAACAGTGACTGGTGGGCGGTTCCCCTTAGAATGCGATAGAACTGCTCCAAAATCGGGTAATGTTGAGCAATCCCATCCACATTCCAAATCGTCGTCTGGCCTCCAAAGCGCAGAACGCCAAACGAACACACCACAACTAGCGCAAACGCCACGGTGTAGACGAGCCACACCGGAAATTTGTTATAGACTTTCCTTAACATGTCATCTCTCCCGTAACAAATCAGTCTCTTACTAACTCGATGGTAAGGTTTTTCAGACGCGATGAACAGGTGATGCGGGAAACCGTAACCAATCCTTTAATCATTATATCAAATATGATTCACGGCATAAACTATCATGAATTATGATTATCAACTATGTCAACTATAATCAATACGATTAGAAGTTTTCTGTGTCTATCGGTTTGGGTCATTTATCAAAAATGACAGCAAAAGAAAAAGGACTGCGGGCACAGTCCTTCATGTTTTTAATTCTATAGAAATACCATCGCAGTGCCGCCAAGTTATACTTACACGCTGTAAGCATTGCGCTTTTAGCGCTAAGTCCGTGATTCCCGTCACGGGCTTTTTGATTTCCGATGCAATTGTAGCATGTGGTTCTTCGAAATTAAAGTCATCCGCGTACTTTTAAAAAAGCTTGTCAAAAAGGTACTTTGTTTACCTGGACGAGCAATTGTCACTAGTTCATCCAGTGTCCACTCTCCTAAAAGAATGACGAATGGGTTATTAAATTTATGTTTTTCAAATTATATTCACGATGAAATTTTGATTCATAATTCGCTTTTTTAATTTAAAAAATCGCACCTAATTAATCATTATCGCACCGGTATTTATAAGTATTTCGAATAATAAAGTTTACAAATTTGTCGGTCGATTCTTTACAAAAATGTCGTTCCATTCTTTACATTTTTGTAGCTTCATTCTTTAAAATTTAAACAATAATCTCGATTAAAAGACACGGTGTTAACGACTATTGCACCTTAAACTTTAACTTTCACTCCCGTCAATCAGCGGTACCCACAGGCAGCTTATTCTTAGTTATCATCCGCTTCAACCATTGCCACCCAAAATGAATGCCAAAGGCTGATGCAAACGACAGACTCCAAGTAAGCACATAAGTGACCAGAATTCCCCAACCAACGTGTTTTTGCGTCAGCGACTTACCAAAACTCAACCAAACAAGTTGTTCCCAAAACACATTAGATAAGAAGGCCTTGTACGCAAAGCCTGCGAATTGGTGAACAAATCCAGTTACCCGACTTCGCCGTTGAATTTGGGTTACCGCCAACGCCGCGACTAACGAGATTGTAATCAAATCATAAATCACCATCGACGGCTTATAATACGGCGCGTTAGTCAGTTTCACCGGAAACGAAAACGCAAATAACTCCCGGTTGATCCAGTAAAAGCTGGCCAAGAAACCAGCAACTAACGCTAACCACCACTTCTGCAGCCAAGGGTTAACCACTTGCCGATACTGCCATGTCAATGTTCCAAAGACGCCGTAAATCAAAAAGCTAATGAACAGCCGGTCCAATAGGTACCAATCCCTCATGTGAGGACCGTGAAAGACCTGCGTATCGTACAGCACTAACCATAAACCGGTAATTAGCACCGTTACGCCGACTGCCAACCAGCCCCGTTTCGCATCCGTCCCACACCAACGACCAATTGCCCAAAACAGCGGCATTAAAAAGATAAACTGCAACATCATCGTGTTGTACCACAAATGCGGCGCTGCATTGCCGTTAATAAACTGCCAGAAAAAGCCCCCAACGCTATGGTAACGACTCACCTGTTGCACCCACGGCATGACCAGCAGATAAATACTCGTCCACCAAAGGGTTGGCACAAACAGCGCGTGCCACATTCGCTTTAAATAACCGCCATATGTAAGGTCCGTGTTGATCGTCGTTCGAATCGTTGAATACAGGATCCCGAAAATGAACGCCGGTGCCGTGAATTTAACTAAATTATACAAAAAGCCAATGCCCACTTGCGCCGGTGCGGACGGTTGGGTCGTCAGCGCAAGGCTAAAAATTGGTTGCAGCATCACCGAGGTACAGGCGACCAGTTTGAGATAGTCGCCAATATCAGCTTGAACTGCGGGTCGTTGAGTTGCCAAAAAATCACCATCACTTTCTTATTTGGTTTATTTTAATCGGAAAACTGCGAATTGTGAAGTTCGGGAACATCGATTGCGTTAATTAGCGCGACGATCACCGAACACTGGAACCGTTTTCCGTAGACCAGTTGTTAAGTTAAGCTTTCAAGTCACCTAAAAAACGCTTATATTGGAAAGAGCGCAACCTAGACCACGCGCAGAAAGGAAGATGTCCATGTCCACGCTGAAACGCCGGGGAACCTGGTTGCTGATTGTCATCATTCTGATTGGCTTCATCATGCGTTCCCCCATTACCACCCCACCACTCCTACTTAGTCAACTCGCCAACGCCTTACATACGCAACAAAGTCAGCTGGGGATCCTCACCACGCTGCCGCTAGTAATGTTTATGCTATTTTCAAATTTTGC
Organism: Secundilactobacillus muriivasis; assembly: GCF_054785195.1. Classification (NCBI taxonomy): domain Bacteria; kingdom Bacillati; phylum Bacillota; class Bacilli; order Lactobacillales; family Lactobacillaceae; genus Secundilactobacillus; species Secundilactobacillus muriivasis. The sequence continues at coordinate 34,290 of NZ_BAABMI010000007.1, forward strand.
TTCGAAGCCGATGTTACGGTTTGGCCTGAAAAAGGCCCTGCTCTTAGCCCTTGGCTGTATCGTCATTGGATCAGCGTTGCGACTAATCATCACGATGCCCACCATGATCCTCGGCACGATTCTAATCGGCATCGGTATCGCCCATATCAACGTGTTTATGCCCTCATTGGTCTCGGCGTATTTTCCAAATAAAATCGGGCTGTACACCACCCTTTATTCGTTCACGATGATTTTCGGGAACATGACGTTCAACTTAATCACCGCACCCCTCAGTAGTCGCTTTGGCTGGCAAATGATTCTGCTGCTGTTGCTGATTATTCCGGCTATTAGCTTTATGGCGTGGCTGATAGTTGGCCGCCTAGTCCCTGAAAAAGTGCACCCCCAACGGTCAAATACGGCAACAGCGACCACCCCACGACCAAAAATGCACCTCTGGACCAACCCCCACGCTTGGCCATTTCTCCTCACTTTCGGTGGCCAAGCCACGTTGAGCTACACGGTGACCGCCTGGATGCCCGCCCTGATGGAATACCACCACGTGAGCGCTGGCCACGCTGGCATCGTCATGGCGGTCTACGCGTTAATTGGCCTACCCGTTTCCGTTTTCCTACCTCAAATGCTGACGGTGCTTAGCAAACGAACGCTAACTCGGCTCACCGTTGTTGCGGGTGTTTTGGGGCTGATTGCAAGTTCAATGCTGTTTTGGCAGCATACTTCCTCGATGGTTTTCTGGTTACTGGAAGGCGCCTTAGTTGGCGTTGCGATTGGGTTCTTCTTTATGACCACTATGACCATGTTTGCTGTCAAAACTGACTCACCATACGAAACCGCTCAACTTTCTGGGATGGCACAAGCTGGCGGGTACTGTCTCTCCGCGTTTGGCCCGTCGTTGTACGGGATGGCGTTCGCTAGTAATCCTGCTGGGAACTTGCAGAACGTGGTTTACGTGGCGATTGTGGTGATGATGTTGGTGGCCTGTTTGCGGGTTGTTAATATTGATAAGATTGATCAGTGATGCGTTGTTACTGATGTTCAAATAGTCCTGGTTGAGTGCTTGGTCGGCGCTTAATCGGGGCTTTTTTGGATTCTGAATTTTGGAAACGTGTGGTACTGGCAACGCGCATTACTATTACTTATTTTCGGCGCCAATTAGGCTTTGGTTGGCAATCATCGGTGATATGGTGAAGTTTGTTCATGCAACAACTTTAATTAGCCTGCGCCGAAACGAGTTCCGAAGGGCAGAAGGCTGCATATAAGGGCGACCCAAGTAAAGCTACCAAAAAACTGGGGCAGCACATTAATTTGCTGAGTGGTGTTGGCGACGTGCATTGCTATTACTTATTTTCGGCGCCAGTTAGGCTTTGGTTAGCGATTATCGGTGAGATGGTGAAGTTTGTTAATGTAACTGGTTTGATTAGCCTGCGCCGAAATGAGTTCCACGAAGCAGAGACCTGCACATAAGCCCCTCTCACCACAAACCCCAAAAATCGGGGTTTATGGCGAGAGGGGCTTATGTGCAGGTCTCTAACCGCTTCGTTCCACTCTCTTTACTCTCTATAATTCTTCCAACTCCATCCCCCGAACACTCCGAATCCGATCCGTCACCACTAGTGCCTCTGGGTCGGTTTGCTTGATGATCGTCATCACTGCTGGCCACTCGCGCACCGTGCAGATGAAGTACAGGACGTCTTGGTTATGTTGCTTGTAGAAGCCGGTTGCCTTTAACAGCGTTACACCATGACCCAGCTTATCTGACAGCGCCGTGGCGATTTTTTGGTTTTGCGCTGAGATGACCAGTAGTGAGCGTTTGGCGCCGAACGTATCGAGGTATTTGTTCAACACCACTGCTGAAATGTAGAGTTCAGCAACCGTTAGCAGCATGTTTTCAAACCCGATGACGAGTCCCGATGGAATCGCCACGATTAAGTCGAAGAACAGCATTGCTGAGCCGTTTTGCACGCCAAAGTAGCGATTCACGATTTTGGCTAGGATGGTGCTCCCCGCAATCGTGCCACCTGCCCGAAAAATCAGGCCCATTGCGATGCCCATCAACACGCCACCGGTGATTGCCGCAATCAGCGTTTGGTGCGTCTGATACGGCCAAAAAACGGGCACTCGCAGGAAAATCGAGATCCACAACACCGCCCACAGTGAGTAAAACACCGTTTCGCGTTTTAAATACCGAAAGCCGATCGCAATCAAGATACCATTCAGCACTAAGTTGGTCAACGCGGGTGAGATGCGCAACGTATAGTACCCAATCGTTGTCAGGCCAGTGACGCCACCCTCACCAATTCGACTTGGAATCAAAAAGTAATTAATGGCGACTGCGTAAACCACCGCCCCCAATATAATTCGCAAGCCTCTTTGAACCACCGATTTAGTCATAATGTCCTCCGTCTATCCGTTATCTTCCTATAAGCGTAACGGGTTCGTAGCGGAACTGCAAGTTAAGCTGTGGGCAACTGAATTGATAACCTAAAAACGCCCTGAATTGCTAATTGTTCAGTAATTCAAGGCGTTTCACGTTTATTTTAAGAACCCATTAACTCGTAATCGTTTTTCTCCGGACCAGCCACTTCCGCGCTTCCTCAATCAGAAAAATCGGAATTGGAATGGCACACAGGAACAGCCAGTCATTTAACATCAACGGTGCAGTATTGAAAATCGGCTGTAACACCGGTACGTAGACCAGCACCGCCAGCAAAACAATTTCAAAACCAATCCCGGCCCAAACGCGTTTGTTGCTGAACAGGCCGAATTTAAACAGCGACGTCACCGTGGTTCGACAGTTGATGGCCGCGGCGATTTGACAAAAGACGATTGCCGCTAGCGTCATCGTGGTGGCTCGGGCGTAACCAATACCGCTTCCCGCAAGCGCTTGGCTCGGCCACCCTGCCTGCCAGTTCGTAAAGAAGTAGGCGCCGGTCGAGACTGCCGATGCCAGCAATCCGTACCAAGCAAAGGCCTTCCAAACCAAATGCTTATTCAACAAATGCGCCGTTTTCGCCCGCGGTGGCTGCTGCATGATCCCCGGTTCAGCGCGTTCGGCACCAAGTCCGAGTGCTGGCAACATGTCCGTGCCCAAATCAACGGTTAAAATCTGCATCACCGTTAACGGTAACGGCACAAGACCGCGACTAAACAGGAACAGGACCGATGGAATCGCTTCTGGGACGTTGGAGTTAAAGATGTACAGCAGGAACTTCTGCAGGTTGCTGTAGACCGTCCGCCCCTCTTCGATTGCGGCCACGATCGATGCGAAGTTATCATCGGTCAAAATCATATCGGCTGCATCCTTAGCAACGTCAGTCCCGGTGACCCCCATCGCAACACCAATATCGGCCTTCTTCAAAGCCGGCGCATCGTTCACACCATCACCAGTCGAAGCGACAATTTCGCCCAGCGACTGTAACGTGGAGACGATTCGGTACTTTTGTTCTGGTGCTACCCGTGCGAATAAAATTTCACCCTTAAGCGCCGTTTTCAACTCGTCATCCGGCATCGCGGCTAATTCAGTCCCGGTGACGACGCGAACTTTGTCCGTATTTAACCCGATTTTGACCGCGATTGATTTGGCCGTTAGGGAGCTATCGCCGGTCACCATGATGATCCGAATGCTGGCATCGTGGCATTTTTGCACCGCTTCGATCACTTCTGGACGTGGTGGATCAGCCATGACCGTCAGCCCCAAGAACGTCAGCTGCTGTTCGGCAGTTTCAATCGTGAGGCCGTCTAGCTGCGCCTGCTGATTGGCTTCGGCTGGTACTGCTCGATAGGCCACTGCCAGCGACCGCAATCCCTGTGCTGCATAGTGTTGGTTGGCATCGTTGATTGCTTGCCGGTCCTTATCCGTCATTGGCCGCGCCTGCCCCGCAATTTGAATCGTGGGACATAGTGGCAATAAATCACTTAGCGAGCCCTTCACGCAAATCGACAGCGTTTTTGCATCGTGCTGGTGGATCGTCGTCATCCGTTTTCGGTCCGAATCAAACGGCAACTCCTTTAACCGGGGCGTTTTAGCGGTTTCGGCATCAACGTCAAATCCCGCCTTTTCCGCCAAAATCATTAACGCGGCTTCGGTTGGCGTTCCCAGTAATTTGGGCTGCTGCGTTTTAGGGTCAAGCTGAACCCGCGTATCGTTATTTAACGTTGACACCCGCAATAATCGCGCCAAATCCGCATCGTCTTGATAGGCCACCGGTGCGCCGTTGAGCTGAATCTCACCATTATTGACGTAACCCTGTCCCGAAACGGTGTAGGTTTGGTGTGGTAGCCAGACGTGGTTGACCGTCATCTGATTTTGGGTCAACGTCCCGGTTTTATCTGAACAGATCACCGTGGTTTCGCCCAACGTTTCGACACTACTGAGTTCCTTGACTAACGCGTGACGCTTGGCCATCTGTTGCACCCCATGCGCTAATGACAGCGTCACCGTGGGTAATAACCCTTCCGGAATAAACGCCACGATCATCCCAAGCGCAAAAATAAAGGATTTCGCCACCGGATAATGCACGAACCAAATCGCCGCCACGAAAAAGGCTAGTCCGATGCCAATCGCAATCACCGAAATCTGCTTCGTCAGTCGATTCAATTCCAACTGTAACGGACTGTTTTGCTTACCCTGCTGTTGCGTCAACGCCGCAATTTGCCCAAATTCCGTGTGCATCCCAGTCGCAATCGCCACAGCGGTCCCGGTACCAGCCCCAACCGTTGTCCCGGCATAAATTAAATTCGATTCGGCAAATTCACCGTCGCCCGGACGGTAATCCGCCCGCTTTGATTCTGGCACTGGTTCGCCAGTTAATGCTGATTGATCGACCTGCATCGAGGTAGCGGTCATCAACCGCGCATCAACGGGAACCGCATCACCCGCCTGAAGCTGAAAGACGTCGCCAACGACGAGGTCTTTGGCATCCAGCTTCTGCACCTTACCATCCCGGTAAACCTGCGTGTAAGTCGGTAACATCGCCATCAACGAGTCCGTTGCCTTTTGGGCTTGATGCTGTTGCCAAAAACTAAAACACCCGTTGATCACGTTAACTAACCAAATGGCGATACCTAATTCCAACGTCCCAGACAGTATCGCAATCAGTCCACTCACCCACAGCAAAATCGCCATCAGGCTCACAAAATTCATCAAAAAAACTTTCAGTTGCGACTGGCCCTGCGCGCGATTAATCGTGTTGTCACCATCTCGTTGTAGCCGTTCCTCAGCCACTTTTTGCGTTAACCCCGTCGCCGAAGTTGCCAATTCCTGTTCAACTTCCGATAAGTCCGCTTCTGCGTACCACTGCCGCTTCTTTGTCGTTGCCATCACGAGTCACTTCCTTTGAGGTGGCCAGTTCACCACCGACCGTTTCAACCAGCAAAACCGCCACTTCTTCGCTCAAATCAGTTCTCTTTTTCACCTAAAGGATACTGCTTGTGACTAGTTTGTCAATGTTTTCACTTGGCTTATTGGACACACTTCCGTTAACTGTCTTTTTGAATATCTTATTGTCGATTGTGTCCAGCGTAAGTGTGCGGAGCGAGACGGGTTGAGAGCAGTGTGCAAGGCGACATCGGTGAAGGCGCCCGGGCCTGGCGGGTTTACCGATGTCGCCTTGCATGCAGCTCTCAGTCTCGCGCAGCACCATTCGGCGTGGTGGCCAGAAAGCGCGTGGTTAACAAGTTCTCGTAACTTCAGGCACCCTAGAAATGACAGTTTAAGTGGCGCCGAATTTTGTAGCCTGAGAGCGCCGGTTTTCATGCGGCTTTGGCGAGCGAAGCGACGTCAAACAGCCAACACCCAAATCGCACCCAACACTTACGCTGGACACAAACGACGGCAACAAAAAAAGCGCTCAACTCATCATAAGTTGAACGCTTCAATCATTTAATCATCAATAGTAAACCACAACCGGCTCCCCAGCATACGAAACCGAGTAAAGCTTGCCCATCTTCGAAGGTGGATTGTTGATACATCCGTGAGAATGGTAATCCGCTCGGTAACTCGTATTGCCGTAGACGTAGCTTGGTTGCCACGAGGAGTCATGGAGACCAACACCGGAGTTGGTGATTGGCATCCAGTATTTAACCTTAGAATTATAGGTTGAACCGTTATCGTTTTGGCCCGTCAGCGTGGTGTTACGTTGCTTGTACATGATGTAGTACAACCCCTGTGGCGTCTTGTTGCCACCGGTGATCGTCCCAGACATCACGGGCGTTGAGAAGACCAGTTTGCCGTTGACGTAAGCATACTCGTGCAACGTCTTCAAGTTAACTTCGATGTACGTGTCACCGACCGTGTTAGTCTTACCGTAACCCGTGCCAGTAACGAAATGCTTTAGGTTCAACGTCTGGCTGCTTGGGTGTTCGAAGCCATACAGAATGTATTTGACCAGCTTCGTTTGAGCAATCGACCAGCCCCAAGTACCACCAGCGGGGACTGTAATCGTGCTCCCGCTGTGGGTCTTGAACTTCGCCGACTTGCCTTTAGTATCGTACTTGGTTGCTAACGCCGCTACTTTTTGCTTCAGTAGCGTCGTGTCAAACTGGTACTTGCCATCCGCCGTTGCCGTCCCGTTTTTCAGATAATCACTGGCTTTAAACGTGATATTGGTGCCTGATACGTTCAGCGTCACCGTCTGGGTCAGCAACTTTTGCAGGTTGGCCTTCACTTGACTGATGGTCTTGCTGTCGGCCTTGACCGCCTGCTTGATAACCTTGTTGACGCTGATCACCGCTTCGGTCTTGGCTTGCTGCTTGAAGTCCGCCACCATCGTTGCCTTATCCAGCGCAGTCCCAGACTGGCCCTGAGTAACGCTTAGTTGGCCGTTCTTCAAAACCACTTTGGCGTCAATTGGCGTCTTGCGACTCGCGTTAATGGTGTCGATTTGCTTTTCAAATGCCGGCAACAGCGTTGTTAACCGGTACTGTTGCGCACTTGCCGATACTTGAGTTGTTAACTTCATCGAAACAGTATCCACCACATGACCGGTTTCGCCATTTCGTTTCGTCAGTAACTTGGCGACCGATGCCTGGCTAACTTTCACCCGGGATTTGGCCACCGTAATCGCTTTACTAGACTGACTCCCGGTACTTTGATTCAATTTCTTGGTTGCTTGTGCGACCGTTAGATTCGTCACCGTCACGCCGTTGATCTGCGTGGGCTTAAACCGCTGATGGTAGTAACTTGCGTAGCCTAAGCTGCCCACCCCAAGGGCGATGAGACAGGTCACCACCGCGATCAGCCAACGGTGTGAGCCACGGTGTTTACGTTGCTTCGCTTCTCGCGTCATTGTCGTCGCTCCTTTTTTCAATCATGCCTCGATTATGACGCATTAACCTTAACCATTCTATAAAATGACAAATCTTTATGGCATTTTAAGAATTTTGCATTTTTCCTTACACGCTTCTCATTTTAGAACTTATAATGGAAGAATCAACGTTTTTAACGTCCAAATAACTGAATAGGAAGTGACACGTTTCATGCAAGAGCTTTTTGAGAAAACGTCCATTCCCAAGGCCTTCTTCAAACTCGCATTCCCCATCGTGCTGGGAATGGTGTTTAGTATGGTCTATAACCTCGCGGACACCTTTTTTGTGTCGCAAACGCAAAATACCGCACTGGTTGCCGGCGTTTCGCTTTGCACGCCCTTATTTTCATTCTTAATTGCCATCGGTGATATCTTCGGCTTAGGTGGCAGCTCGTTTATTTCCCGGTTGATGGGTCAAAAGGCCTTCGACAACGCTGCTCGAATTAGCAGTTTCTGCTTCTATGCGGCCATCGCGTTCGGCCTCGTGATCACAGTGTTATTGCTGGTTTTCGAACGCCCAATTCTTTACATGTTCGGTGCCAACGCTGAAACCTACCAGTACGCCGCTGATTTCTACCGCATCATGTCAGCCGGGGCCGCACTGGTTATCGTTTCGCTGGTACCTAACAACATTATCCGAACTGAAGGCCTCGCCGTTCAATCCATGGTCGGTTCGGTCGTCGGGACCATCGTGACGATCATCTTAGACCCAATTTTCATCCTCGGCCTCAACATGGGCGCCGCCGGAGCTGCCCTAGCCACCATCATCGGCTACGGCTGCACAGACTTGGTCTTCATCTGGTTAACTGCCAAATACTGCAAGATCATCTCCCTCTCCTTCAGCAAGCGCCGCATTCCGTTCAGCTTCATTCGTCAGGTGTTACTGATTGGGATTCCGGCTGCCATTACAAACATTATGACCGCCTTTGGAACAATGGTTTTGAACCGGTATTTGGCAGAATACGGGGCAACCCAAGTGGCCGCGTTAGGCATCGTCATGAAAATCTACACCATCGTCACGTTGATCATGGTTGGCTTCGCCTTTGGTGCCCAACCGTTGATTGGCTACACGTACGGCGCTAAGGACATGAAGCGGTTCAAAGAAACGGTCCGCTTTGACCTGACCGTTAACGTTGGGTATTCGCTAGTGCTAGCGGCCATTTTGATGATTTTCGCACCGCAAATCGTGGCACTATTCTTGAACAAAGCGGCTGTCATTACCGCCGGCACGTACATGCTGCGGGCCTTCTTGATCACCACACCGTTCGTTGGTGGCGTGCTCGTCTTCACCACCATGTTTCAGTCGATTGGTAGTCCATTGGGTGCCTTCATCATGTCGATTTCACGGCAAGGGGTCGTCTTTTACATCGTGATTTTGATTGCGGCTCACGTCTTCGGTTACCACGGTGCGGTTTGGGCCCAACCCATCGCAGATGTCATTACCTGCATTATGGGGTTATGGTTGTACCGAACGTTGGCGGCACCGAAGAAGCAAAAACAGACAGAATAGATTAATTTAAAAGGTGACGTAACGGATGCTAATGACATCCGCTACGTCACCTTTTTTGTTTACGCTTGTGTCCAGCGTAAGCATGTTTAGTTTGTGAAATTCGGTAATTCTGGTTTTTTGTAGTGGGAGGATGCCGCGGGAGGCTCCGGCGCTATGCGAGGCTGGAACGCAGTGGCGGGCCTACGAGCTAGGAATGGGCAAAAAGCGCCCATGCCGGATCTCTCCGGACCCGCGTATGACTAAAGCACTCGCAGCCCGAACCCCACGGACTACGACTGCTTAAGTCATACCGACACTGCTGAGCCTCGCGCGCCTCCGCCTCCCGCTACATGGTGCGCTGTTGTCAACCAGAACCGCTGACTGTCACATATTGAAGTTGACTAAACTGTGTACCGGCAACGTTAGACGATAACTCGACAACTACAGAAACAATTGTGGTCAATGTTCAGTAACCGCAATGGACTAATGGTTGCGTGATGCCGAGCTTCATCAGTTGACCGTCACGTCTATATTGATTTGATAAGATGACGTTACCGTTCAACGCGTTTTGAGATGTTTTGCGATAGTGCCGAATTGTGCAATGTGAGATTCCGGTCAGCGACTAGGTGGAAGCTGTGTCGCGATAATTGGTGGTTGTTGACGAACTTCCGACAACTGCCAATTATCGGGGACAAATTGGAGACTCGCACGGTTTTTGGCGAGGCTTCAATTTGAGGACTGAGACCGCCCTTTGGCTCAGGCCGGCCCCACAGCTGGAACCTAGTCGCTGACCGGAATCGTCAGTTCACACAAATCACATTTCACAAACTCACATCAATGATGCTTACGCTGGACACAAACGACAGTAAAAAAGGTCACCGCAGATGCCAAAAATCGGCATTTTCGGTGACCTTTTTAAATTGTCGTATTATGAAAACTCACTAATCGCCGTTGCCAACTCACTCTTCGATGAATGTGAAGGCACCGTCAACACGGGCACGCTCACTAACCGTTCGATAACAGCCCGGTTCACGACCTGATCAAGTGGAAGTTCGCCAGGGCCATAGTTGGCCTGTAACCAGCTCACAAAGTCTTTAATAACCGGTAACGTTGAGCGGTCGAAAGCTTCACCTAACGCTAAGTCACCCGCGTTTTCAAAGTAGGTGTCAATATCGGCTTCAGCCACATCGCTGGCTTCAAAAGCTACCCGAATAGCTTGTTTGATCTGCTCTGACAACTGTGACTGATCAGCATCATCAACGCCAATCAGTAACGTCGCCGTCTTCGTTCGGTCATTTGCCAGTACCAACACGGTCTTGTGGTCGTGTACAAATGCGCTGGCGTGCCACGAGTAAAATGGTGCCTGCCGAGCGTTAATGATGGCCACTTCCGGCTCATCAGTCGCTGGAATCCCAGTGTAGTGCGGAACTGCTTGTTTCAGTGGATTAATAATCATGTGGAAGTCCTCTTTATCTAGTTAGATTGATACCTTCCATTATAACGTGAATTCGCTTACAAGCCCACCGAATTATCTTTCTCATGATATTCCGGTATACCCCCATGAGGTATACGACTATTTTTCGTAATCCTTTAATACCCGCTTGGCCGCCAACCAGTGCAACACGGCTTGAACGGCTTCATACTGCATCACGGTTGCCGGTGAAGCAGTCGTTAAATCAACACTGACTGGTTCCTGCGTGGCTAACTGGCCCTGTTGCGCCGCCTGCTCATTAAACAACTTCACGAAGTTATCGTAGGCCTCCTGTGCCGGCGCGTCTGCCAGTAACCAGCCCATCGCCTGCTTCAACTCGGTCAGCGCGAACACGTTTTTCAGTAACCCCACCACAATGGCACCAGCTAAGTGCCCTTGCGTGTAGCGTTTTTTCACCGGCGCCATAATGATCTCCGCCTTAAAGTAGTTGTGCATCATGGTCTTGGTCACTTGATCATCCGTAATCGGTGTCAGCACCATGTTGGTAATGTCTAATAATTGGTCCAAATGCAGACTAAATTGCGGTAATTCAGCCCACAGCGGTAATCTTAATTCAGTTGGGTCGGTCGTCTGCATCGTCATATTTGCCTCCAGTTATCGTTAAGGTTCCTGCTCAGATCAGTGCCGATTCAATCCGTTAGTGGGTCACGCCCACCTGTACCGCAACCCCCACCAAACCGGGACCCGTGTGCACGCCTAATGCGGGCGACACGTTACCGGTGTAGATCAACTGGTTCGGGAACCGGGCTTGCAGTTTCGCAACCACCTTCGCCAGCAGCGCCGGGTTAGCCCCTTGGGTTACCGCGATTCGGAAGTCGGGTTGCCCTTCAGCGGTAGCCACCGCTGCCGCAATTAGTTTGGAAACAGCTTTCGCTTCAGTACGCGCTTTGGTCATCGGATAGTAGATCCCATTCTCATCGCAGGAAATGACTGGCTTGATACTGAGCATCGTGCCCAGTAAACCAGCTACTCTTCCAATTCTACCACCCGCCCGCAGGTATTTTAACGTTGGAATGTAAAAATACACCTTACTGTCGGCCACCGCGTTTTGAAGCCGAGCCACGATGTCATGGTAGGCGAGGCCGTTATCGATCAGTTGCTCCGCGTAGACTGCGAATAGCCCGCTGCCGATACCGATGTTTTTAGTGTCCACCACCGTCATCTCGGTCTCAGCGTCGGCCGCGACCTGCTTGAATACCGAATAGCTCACTGATAACCCACTGGAAATCGTGATGCCAATAATCTGTGTAAACCCTTGTTCCTGCAGTCGCTCAACTTGAGCCTTCACACTCCCAACAGTGGGACTCGCTGTTTTGGGCAACGTATCGTTAGCCGCCAATTGTTGGTAAAACTCATCCGGTTGAATGGTTTCGCGGTCAAGATAGGTGTTCCCATCCGCCATTGTGACCAGCATCGGTGCGACTTCAATATTTTGGTACTGCGCCAGAATTTCTCCCGGTACGTCGGAAGCTGAATCCACGATCAACGCGATTTTTGTCTGCATCTCATGACCCTCATCTTTTTCGTAGTTTTAAATACTAGTTACGTAGTATTTTAAACTACAAGATAGGTTTGTCAATCAATTTTAAGTGAGACCGGTTTCATTACCGGTCTAGACGTTTTTTAACTATCGTTTAGTAGTCTTACTTATATTAGAATTTGTTAAATTTACCCTTGAACTTCATTAGTTAACCCCGTATACTGGAGGCAGTAAATCAGGAAGTTAAAAATTGAATGTAAAAAACGCTCAAGTGTTGGACTTAACCAACGCCACGACCCGCGCATGTGTTCTTATACGACATGCTCGGGTCGTTTTTAATTCACCTGATAAAATTGGAGGGATATCTATTGATGACGTTTTAAGGCCAACCCAAATTTGCAGCGCAACAGCCCACTGACGTGCCAGTCGGCTACGAGCTCTTTATTCGTGAATACCGCGGCAATCAATGGGTTTTGCCTACCAACTTCGGCGATATTTCGGCAGACGAAATCGAACGCCTATTAACCAAAGCACTACGTACCATGCCTGAATCGATCACCATTTTATCGTTTAACCTTGAACAGCTACAGTTCATTGATCCGGTGTACATCGACATGGTGGCTCGCGTTCAAGCGACAACCTCAATTCGGCTGTTCACTGAGCTAACCGAACGCACTGATCCACGGGTCACTGACTCGCAATTACTCGCAGCAGCCAAGCGGTTCCACGATTACGGGTTACTGGTTTGCATGGATGACGTTGGGACCGGCGATAACACGCCTAGTCTCGTGTTCAAACTCAACGACTACATCGATGAATACAAGTTTGCCTTCCAGAACTTCCGGCCATTTGCCCACATTAGCGATATCGCGCCAGAACTGAATTTTTGGTACGACCTCTCGCAAGAAAACGACAAAATGTTAGCAATCGAGGGGCTTGAAAGTGCCCACGACCTCGCCGTTGTGCAACACGATTACCCCTGTGATATCGTGCAAGGCTACTACACGGGCAAACCCGCCTTATTGCCAAATAACGCGGACGGTGCCATCTGCGAAAGTTAGTCACTTAAAGGTCAGCTATTTCTTAACTAACACTGGCGTCTCAAGGGTGCCGGTGTTTTTAGTTTGTCGTTAGCTTAATGCCGATAATCCCAATTAACAGTACGCCAACAAACACCCAAGTCAACGGATTCAAACGATCACCAAACACCATAACCCCAACGATTACCGTCCCAAGTGCCCCAATGCCGGTCCAAATCGGGTAAGCCAAACTCAACGGTAATTGATGCGTGGCCTTCGCTAAGAAGAGAAAGCTCAACACCATCCCGATAATCGTTGCAACCGACCAGCCTAAGTGCGAGAACCCCGCACTCAGCTTTAAAAAGCTCGCCCAAACCACTTCAAAAATTCCCGCAATCACTAAATAAATCCAAGCCATCATCTTATCCTCCTAAAAATTTGCCCCACTACCAACGCAAAAAAGCAGCCCGCTGCGGCATTCCTTCAACGACCTAACGGAATGCCACCTCGTGCTGCTTACCCGGTGGTAATGTGCTGTTTTGTTCCTTGTATCCTATCACATTGAAAAATTTGGGGCAACTTGTGGCAAACAATTAAATGTTTCACATGAAACATTCACCATTTTTTCAGCGAGCCAGAGCCTCGCTTTTTGCCGATAAATGCCCTACAATTAAACCGTAATTCTAATTGAGGAGATGCTCTATTTATGACTAAACGGATCAAGGGTTCTTGTACCACAGTATTAGTGGGAAAGAACGCCTCCATTGACGGCTCAACCATGATTGCTCGAAACGAAGACGGGGCTGCACCATTGAACCCTCAGAAGTTTGTGGTGGTTAAGCCTGAAGACCAACCACGCCACTACCAAGCGGTCCTCAGTAAGGTCGCCATTGACCTCCCTGACAACCCACTGGCTTACACCTCAACCCCAGAAGGCACTGACGGCCACGGACTCTGGGCCGCTGCCGGGATCAACAGTGATAACGTGGCCATGACCGCTACGGAAACCATCACCTCCAACTCCCGAATTTTAGGGGTCGATCCCTTGGTTGACGACGGGATTGGTGAAGAAGACATTACAACGATCACCCTACCTTACATCCACTCCGCTCGTGAAGGCGTTAAACGCTTAGGGGCCTTGTTGGAAAAATACGGGACTTACGAACTCAACGCCATGGCTTTCTCTGACAAGGATGAAGTTTGGTACTTTGAATCCATCGCCGGTCACCACTGGGCTGCCATCCGGATTCCAGACGATGCTTACGTCATCGCCCCTAACCGCATGAACATCGACCAATTCGACTTTGATTCAGACGACACGCTTTACGCCGCTGATCTCCCAGAATTGATTGAAACCTACCACTTGAACCCCGACCGTGACCAAGTGAACCTTCGCCACATCTTCGGGAGTGCCACGATCAAGGATACCCGTTACAACAACCCACGGGCTTGGTATGGTCAAAAGTATTTCAACCCTGAATTTGACACCACGCCAATCGATCAAGATCTGCCATTTATCTGCCGGACGCAAAAGAAGATCAGCGTGGAAGACGTTAAGTTCGTGTTGAGTTCTCACTACCAAAACACCCCTTACGATCCTTATGGTACCGGAACCGAAGCCGAGAAGAAGCAGTTCCGGCCAATCGGTATTAACCGGAATCAGGAATTGCACATCCTCCAGATTAGAAACGATGTTCCAGCTGAAATCGCTGGTATTCACTGGTTAGCATTTGGCCCTAACACCTTTAACGCTGTTGTGCCATTTTACGCTAACGTCAAAGATACGCCTCTGGCTTACAAGAGCACCACTGGTGAATGCGACCCAACCAACATGTACTGGTTGAGCAATATCATGGCCCTCATCGGCGACAGCAACTTCGGTTTGTACGAAGATCAGGAAAATCTGTTTGAAGAACACACCGTTGCCGCTTGCCGCAACCTTCAAATTCAAGCTGACAAGGCCGCTGCCGACCAAGCCGACCTGCCTGCTTACCTTGAAGACATCAACAACCAAATGGCCGACATCACCCGCAAGAACGCCAACAAGCTTCTCGGGCAAATGCTGGCACTGGGTGAACCACAGATGAAGTTGCAGTTTACTTTGAATGATTAAATTCGTTTTGCTGAACCGAGCACGCTTTTTGTGTTCGGTTTTTTTGTTGTTTGTGAAAAGCGCAAGTGTTAGGTTCGATTTTGGATGTATGCTGTTTGGCATCGCTTCGCTCGCCAAAGTCGCCGTGAAAGGCGCTCGTTCGGGCGACAAAATTCAGCGCCGCTTGGGCTGTTATTTCTAGGGTTCCTGACGTAGGAGGAGTTTGTCAACCACGTGCCTTCTGGCTACCACGCCGCCTTCTAACCGCCTCGCTCCGCACACTCTCATTAAATTCCCAATTCCACTTGCTATAATCAGTCGGAAAACTAACTGAAAGTAGGAACTATTGTGAACGCTAAGACACCGCAGGGTAACTTCGTTGGGTTGTTACCACTGCTCTTTTTTCTGATTTTATACATTAGCTCGGGCATTTTGACTGGAAGCTTTGATAATTTGCCATTATTGGTGGCCATGGTGATGGCAAGCGTCATGGCCTTTTGTTTGAAGGGTGATAACCGTGATGATAAATTCAATGACAAGTTGACCGTGTTCTTCAAGGGTGCCGGGCAGGACACTATGATGCTGATGATCGTAATCTTTATGTTGGCTGGCGCCTTTTACTACGTGACGAAAGCGATGCACGCGGTGGAGACGATCACCAACATTGGCCTGACGTACCTTCCCCATTCCTTCCTAGTACCAGGGGTCTTCATCCTTGGCTGTATCCTAAGTTTTGCGATGGGAACGTCCATGGGAACCGTTGCGGCGCTGATGCCAATTGCGGCTAGCATTGCCCAAATCGCCCATATCAACATGGCACTAATGGCCGGGGTAGTCGTGAGTGGCGCCATGTTTGGCGATGACCTCTCACTGATTTCGGGTTCCGCCATCGTTTCTGCTAAAACACAGGGCGTGACCATTTTCGCTAAATTCAAGACGAACCTGATCATGGTGATTCCAGCGGTAGCTATCACCATTGCGCTACTGATGATGGCGCCGGTTGGCCAAGCACATTTAGGTGACTTAGGTGCAATCCACTGGCTGAAAATTCTACCGTACCTAGTGGTGATTGGGCTGTCGTTTTTAAATTTAAACGTGCTATTAGTCCTATTACTGGGTATCGTATCAGCCGTGGTAATCGGCATGGGCTACGGTGAATTTGACTTCATCGGTGCAATGGATGCGGCCCACAAAGGAATGTTAGCGATGGCTGATATTTCGTTGATTTCCATCGTGGTTGGTGGCTTGGCAGCGCTGATGACCCACATGGGTGGCATTCAGTGGTTGCTGGATAAGATCAGGAAGCACGCGCGGGGGACTCGTGGTGGAAAGTTTGCGATTGCCTTTTTGATTCTGTTACTGGACGTGATCACGACGAATAACACCGTATCAATTATGATTGCGGGCCCAATCGCTAGAGATTTATCGGAAACCTATGGCATCTCTAGATCGTATACGGCCAGCATCCTCGACGTCTTTTCCTGCGTGGGACAGGGGCTAATTCCATATGGTGGCCAACTACTGATGGCTGGCGCAATCGCTCAGATTTCGGCCGCGGCAATCGTGCCATACAGTTGGTACTGCATCGTGTTAGGAATCGTTTCGGTAATCTTCCTATTGACCCGCTACTCACCCAAGCACGATCTTTTGGAACAGTTTTAGCAGTCAGTCAAAATGAAGTCACCGGTTACGACAAATCGCACTCGGTATGATACCTTCTAGGTGATGGGAGGGAATCGAGATGGTTGATTTAAAATACGGTGCGTATACGTTGATCAGTTGGTTGATTTTGATGGCAATGATGCTACCACTGCTTCGCTTGTCGTTCGGTCAAATCATCTTGTATGGTGCGTTGATTTTGGCCATCTACCTGCTGGTGATCACCTTAATTGAACGGCATTATCCAACGCTTAAGCAACGCAATCGGGTCAGTACCCTGCCTTGGTTGCGAGGCGGGTTGACGGTTGTTTGGCTAGTAGGCTATCTGGCAGTGATCATCGTAAATGACCGTTGGTTGAATTCACCCGTTTTGAACTTCGTGACGATTTACGGATCAATTATGGTAATCAACGTGATTGTGGCCTGCTTTACGAAGTTGAAACCTAATGATGAACATTAAAACCGACCACCTAAGTTAGCATGCGGCTGGCTTAGGTGGTCGGTTTTTACTGTCGATTGCTGAAACTTACACAGCATACAAAATGGTATCATAACTGATTTCCCGGCAATTGCCTCACCCCGAGAACTTATCATCCCTTCCATACTAAAAAAGTTCCGGCTACCAACCAGAACTTCCGCCTCACCGGCCAAACAACGCCAACGCAATAAAAAACAGCGGTGGCACCGCCAATGACGGCAGTAAATTCAACGTATGCACCTTCTTAATTTCGAGAATACTCAATCCCGAAGCCAGAATCAAAATGCCCCCAACGATTGAGATTTCATTCAATAAAGCATTACTAATGGCCGCATGCATCAGCGTTGCCAACAGGTAGATACTCCCCTGCCAAATAAACAGCACCGCCGCCGCAATCATGATGCCGATACCAAAGGACGCCGCCAGCACCATCGACGTAATCCCATCCAGCATCCCGTTAGTCATCAAGTAGGTATAATCGTGCTTCAACGCCGCTTCAATTGGCCCTACGATCGACAGAGTCCCGATACAAAACAGCAAAATCGCCGTCGACAGCCCTTCAGCAAGGTTACTCTTACCGGAAAACCGCGCCAATCCGCGATCAAAGCGGCCTTCTAGATCTAACCACTGCCCAATCAAACCACCCAACGCCAAACTGACGATGAACAGCACCGGATAGTGGCTATCAGGCATGTGCTGAATCGTGGCATTTAACCCCAACCCAACAACGGCTAGGCCCAACGCCTGCATCAAAATATCGTGATACTGGGGTTTTAGTCCCCGTTTAAAAATACTGCCCACCGTGCTCCCTACGATGATCATTATCGTGTTAAATATCGTCCCAATCATGTTAACGACTCCCTTAAGTTAATGCTTCTAGTTTAAACCCTCCCCTTACTGGAGAGTCAACGCTGAATTGGGAGTTGAATCGTAGTGAGATAATCTGCGGCATTTTTTGATACGTACTGGTCGATCACGGTGCGTTCCACCGCATCACCAGTGATTTGGTAGCCGGCCGTTTGAACGAAGGTTAGCAACGTTTCATACGCCGCACGTGATTGTTGATGATTACCATTATAGTAAATACAAGCGTAATCACCACCCGGTAACGTCCCCGCTAACGGGCCAGTCACCGGTTCCGGCACTAGAATGAAGACGCTTTGGTAACTATGAAAATGACGGGCAATAATGTTTTCCCGGGAAATGGTTAGGCCAACCCCGCCAATAAAAATGGCGGGTGCAAGGCCCGCTTCAGTCGCCAAGTGCCGAAGTGCCAGTTCTAAATCGGGTTCACTGCGAATCGGCTGCGTCAGCGTCACGATTTGACGGGCGGGTAACGTTTGAATGACTGGTGTTTCCAGTTGATCAACTCGTTGTGCCTCGTCAAGGTCTTGCAGGCGTGCGTGAAACCGGCGCTTCATGCGAATAAGTTCTTGAATGCGCTGATCTGCAAGGTGTTCCTGTTCTTGGAGTAACGTCCTAAACGTGCCTAAGTCCGGTTGCGCCAAGTGCGCTTGAATCTCTTTGAGCGATAACCCCAATGCTTGGAGGTACTGAATCGTATTTAACCGTTCAAACTGGGCCGTTGTGTAATACCGGTAGCCACTTTGCGGTGCGGTTTCGGCCGGCTTAAATAGGCCGATTTGGTCGTAATAGCGTAACGTCTTGACTGTCGTTTGGTGTAATTTGGCCATTTCACCGATTGAAAAACGATTCTGCATAGTGGCCACCTCCTTTTTAATTATCATACCATGAAAAAAAGTACCACGAACGCCCAAGGAGAGCCGTTCATGATACTTTTCTAATGCTTTAGGCAGGTTGGACCCGTGTTGAAATCTTCGCCTTATTCAACAATACCGAACTCGTCACAACGGATAGCGAACTAAACGCCATCGCTAACCCAGCGAGTTCCGGACTCAACGTAATGCCAATCGCGAAGAACACCCCAGCTGCCACTGGAATCCCAAGAACGTTGTAGATAAACGCCCAGAACAGGTTCAATTTGATTCGGTTGAAGGTCTTCTTACTCAAGGCTAACGCCCGATCAACGTCACGGAGATCGTTCTTCACCAACACGATACCACCAGATTCAATGGCGATATCGGTCCCAGAACCCATGGCGATCCCAACGTCAGCGGTCGTTAATGCCGGCGCATCGTTGATGCCGTCACCAACAAAGGCGACTTTACCGTCCTGCTGTAACGTCTTGATGTGGTCAGCCTTATCACCTGGCAAAACATCCGCAATCACGTCGTCAATACCAACTTGATCCGCAATCGCTCGCGCAACCCGTTGGTTATCACCAGTCAACATCACAGTCTTCAAACCCCGTGACTTCAACGCAGCAATGGCTTCTTTAGAAGTTGGCTTTGGGGCATCTTGAATCGCAATCAAACCAATCACTTGAGCGCCCAGCCCAACGTAAACCACCGTCTTGGCTTCATCTTGTAGTTGTTGCGCGCGTTGTTTCAAATCAGCACTAATTTGATAATCTGCCAGTAGTTTATCGTTCCTAACGAAGGCGGTCTGACCGTCAACGCTGGCTTCGACACCCTTACCTTCGATAGCTTTGAAATCGCTCGTTATTGGCACGGTAATGGCATCGGTCTTTGCCTTAGTCATAATCGCCGCAGCCAATGGGTGTTCCGAAGCTTCTTCCAGTCCTGCCGCAACGGTCAACACCTGCGTTGCATCCCCGATGACATCCGTCACAGCTGGTTGCCCAACCGTAATGGTCCCGGTTTTATCAAACACCACCGTTGTCACATCGTTCACGGCTTCAAGCACTTCGCCATTTTTGATCAAAATACCCATCTTGGCACTCCGACCCGTCCCGACCATTAAGGCCGTTGGGGTGGCTAGGCCAAGCGCACATGGGCAGGCAATCACGACAACTGACACCGCAAAAATCAAGGCGTTGGCAACGCTGGCACCAATGAACACGTACCAAATTAAGAAGGTTAAAATCGCCAACATCAACACGATTGGCACGAAGATGTCTGACACTTTATCCGTTAACTTTTGAATTGGCGCGTGGCTATTTTGAGCCTTCTTGACCAGTTCCACGATTTGGGCCAGCATGGTATCTTCGCCAACCTTTTCAGCTTGGAACTGGAAGCTCCCGTTACTGTTGATGGTTGAGCCGATCACGTGGTCACCGACACCCTTTTCCACCGGCATACTTTCGCCGGTGACCATCGATTCATCGATGGTTGAAGTGCCTTGTGTGATCACGCCGTCAACAGCGACCTTTTCGCCCGGTTTGACCCGGATGGTGTCACCAACCACAACCTCAGCCAGTGGTACTTTGACAAACTCACCGTCACGTAATACTTCAGCGGTTTTAGCTTGTAAATCGACCAACTTCTCTACGGCATTTGACGCATTGTTACGCATTCGTTCTTCAAACACCTGGCCAAGTAGCACGAAGGTCGTCACTACCGCAGCTGATTCAAAGAACACGGCTTGATGGGTGATCATCGCATAAATACTATACAGATAAGCCGTCGCCGTCCCAATCGCAACTAAGGTATCCATGTTAGAGTGGTGCTTTTGAAATGATGCCCAGGCACTTTGCATGAACGGACCCGCCGACACCGCCATTACGATGGTCGTCAATCCCAGCATTGTCCATTCGCCGCCAGGCAGCATCCACCCGGTCAACGGGTGAAGCACCATTTCGGCTACCATTGGCACTGACATCACCAATGACACCCAAAAGCGACTGTTAATACTCATTACTTGATCACCACTTTCCCGAAGAACATGTCCATCCCGCAACTGAAGTTAAATTCACCCGCCTGATCCGTGTTTACGGTGACGGTCTTGGCTTCGTTTAATGGCAGTTCGGTTTCGAAATCAAAATCCTTGGAGTGAACCACATCAAGACAACCTTGATCACTCGTCCGGGTAAAGGTAATGGTGGCAGGAACGCCCTGCTTTAATGTGACAACTTCTGGGTTGTAGCCCCCGGCAACTTCAACTTTAGCATTTTGTACGTTTTCACTCATGATCGTGTCCTCCTAGACTTTCGTTATTTAATAATCAACTTCCCGTGAAACATGTCCATCCCGCAAGCCCACTGGTATTCGCCGGCCTTGCTGGTATCGATTTTAATTGACTGTTCTTCACCCTTGGGTAATTCCCGGTTGATACCAAAATCCGGAAAGACGACCCGGTCCAAACAGCTCGATGGATCTTGCCGGGTAAAGTTCAGCACAGCGGGAACCCCCTGCTTGAGAACGACCGTTTCTGGGTCGTAGCCGCCTTTAACGTTCACGTCGATACTTTGAACATCATCCGTGACAGTGGCGGTTCCGGTTGCCACTTCGTGCTTACCGAAGAACCACCAAGCGATGAAGCCAATCAAGGCCAGTCCGACGATCAGGACAATCAGTTTAATCATGTTGCTCACGCTCCTTTTTGTTGGTTATGTATTTTGTGTTTACATTTGTAAACTTCGTAATTATCATAGCGCCGTTGTTTACAATTGTCAATATAAAACCCCAATCATTTTATATTTGATTGAAATTCAACTGTGAGGACCTTTCTCTTATTAGAAAAACCTGCCGTCACTACGCCTTTTGCCGGTATCCCGCCTTAAAATTGACTTGATTCACGATGACCTCTAAATAAAAAATGATTTTGACATCCCTTAGCACTCATGCTACATTTATCCCAACAGAATAATCGTGTTGATTATATCACCGGGTATAATCAACTTTAAGATGAATGGTATTCATTGTCTTACTCGTAGGTACGGCGCATTTGCGTTATAAGAGTAGGCCGATGGATACCATTTTTTGGTTATTCGCCAAAACTCAGGAGGTTGTTATCATGCGTATCTTAACTAGCAGTGACTTACAAACGTTACTTGATTTTCCGAGTGTGATTGATGCCGTTGAAACGGCTTATCAAGATAAAGGCACCGGTCAGGGCGTTATTTGGCCCATGATCTACCATGAATTTATTTCAGATCAAGCTGACATGGATATTCGGTCGGGTTATCTAAAATCTCAACATGCGTATGGGGTTAAATTATTATCCTGGTTCGCTGAAAACGAAGCAAAAGGGTTACCGGAACTGAACGGCACCGTTACCATTTACGATGATCAAACTGGGTTACCAAAGGGGGTTGTTAACGCAGCCGCTTTAACTGGTTATCGAACTGGGGCTGCCGGCGCGGTTGCAAGTCGCCTTTTGGCTAACCCCGATGCCACAAGCTTGCTGATTGTTGGTGCTGGTGCCCAAGCACTTTACCAGATCATGGCCC
The DNA here is from genome assembly GCF_054785195.1 of Secundilactobacillus muriivasis. NCBI lineage: Bacteria > Bacillati > Bacillota > Bacilli > Lactobacillales > Lactobacillaceae > Secundilactobacillus > Secundilactobacillus muriivasis. Next base: position 56,572 of record NZ_BAABMI010000007.1, read on the forward strand.
AATTGACCGTGTTACCTCACATTTCAACCGTCACCATTGTCGATTTAGTTGCGCCACAAAAAGCGACCCAACTAGCCGAAACGTTGACCCAACAACTGTCAGAACAATTTCTCCCAACGATCGATACTCACGCCGCCGTTTATGAACGACTAACAACCCAACTAGCTCATCTGACGGTAACCGCTAGTGATGACCTCGAAAACGCAACTAAAACCGCTCAAGTCATCGTCACTGCAACTCCTTCGACTCAGGCAATGATTCAATCAGACTGGGTTCAACCAGGCACTCACCTCAATACCATCGGCGCTGATATGGCCGGCAAGCAAGAAGTCGACGAAACCATCTTTAAAACTGCCAACAGTTACGTTGATGATCGGCAACAAGCTGCTCAAGTTGGCGAAACGCAAAATGCGATTCGCGCCAATATTTTGCAAGAAGATCAACTGACTGAAATTGGTGATCTACTGGCTAATTCAACTCAAAATCAATGGACGCCAAATCAAATTACTTTATTTGATAGTACCGGCATCGCATTACAGGATATCGCGGCCGCCAACTTAGCCCTTGAAAAGGCTGAAACATTAACGGCTGGTCACTCGATCGACCTTTAGGAGGAAAAGCAAATGAAACTAAAAACATTTGGCGTTGAACAATGGATGAATGATTACGAAACGACCGCAACGTATAACTTGGGTGAAACCTGTGTCTCGCCACTCTCATTACAAGATTTATTAGCGCTCACTCACACTGATGAAGCGGCATTTACCAACAAATTGTTAACGACTCGCTTAACGTACGGCGATATTGCCGGTGCGCCTGACCTGTTAGAAAACATCACGCACCTTTATCAACATTTGAGTCCTAACCAGGTCGTGACCACCCACGGTGCCATCGGGGCAAATAGTCTCGCGTTAACCACCCTCGTTGAGCCCGGTGATGAAGTCGTGGTCGTCACCCCAACCTATCAACAACTACAGTCCATTCCAGAATCAATCGGCGCCACCGTTAAGTTACTGGCCCTAACTCCTGAAAATGACTACTTACCCGATATTGATCAGTTAACATCACTCGTCAGTGATAAAACCAAACTGATCGTGTTAAACAACCCCGACAATCCATCTGGGTCGTTAATGCCACGAGAACACCTTCAAAATATTGTGAACGTTGCTCAATCAGTCGACGCCTATATTTTATGCGATGAAGTTTATCGTCATTTGACCCAAACGGACGACTATTCCCCTTCGATTATCGACTTGTACGATAAAGGCATTTCTACAAGCAGCATGTCCAAGGTCTTCTCGTTAGCCGGCTTACGGCTTGGTTGGATTGCCTCTCACGATGATGCGTTCATGAACACCTTATTCTCACATCGTGACTACAACACGATCAGTTGCGGCGTTATTAATGAAATGATTGCTGAAGTTGCCCTAGCCAACAAAGAAATTATCTTAAAGCGCAATCGGGCCATCGTCCGGCACAATTTACAGTTATTAAGCGATTGGGTCGACCAACAGCCACATATTAGTTGGCTAAAACCCCAAGCTGGGACAACCGCACTATTACAATATGATTTTGATATACCAAGCGAAACCTTCTGTGACCAATTATTTAAAGCCACGGGCGTGTTACTCGTTCCAGGCGCTGAGTTTGACGTTGAACACGCGCTTCGCATCGGGTACGCCTTTGAAGATGCGGAACTGCAAAATGGCTTAAATCAATTAAGCGCATTTATGCAGACACTCTAAGGGCGTTACTTAACCAAAATCCAAAAGAGAACGCAACTGATATTGGCCAATATCAGTTGCGTTCTCTTTTATACCATCCGTTAACCGTTTTTCTTTTCATTTTCAGCCACATGTTCCTTCACCAATCCCACAACACTCATGATATGCTGATCGGCCAAACTATAATGAATGTTCTTCCCGCTTCGAGTGCCCTTTACCAGATTACGTTGCTTCAAGATACTCAACTGGTGTGAAATACTCGATTGACTTAAATCTAAAACTTCTGTCAGTTCCGTGACGCTCAACGTCGTTTGAGACAACGCTAAAATAATCCGGACCCGGTTAACGTCGCCCAAGGCTTTAAACAGGGCAACCATCCGTTCCAGTTCATCTGAAACACCTAAATGATGCTTTAGGTGCTCAACCATTTCCAAATGTTTAGGGTCTTCCATCTTAACTAATTTGCCTCCATGACTTGTATTTATATGAGCAACTGTTATACTACATATGAAGATATGTTCATATGTAGATACGTTATGAGGTGATCGAAATGAACCAAACCATCAATCCAGCTCGGCGCCGGCAAAGTCTCCGCAGTTTCTTGGAACACAAACGGACAATTGCCACGCTAGCCAGCTCAACCATTATATTATTAATTGCCCCACTTTTACCAGCGTCATGGGCAATGATTTCTGCTTATTTAATTAGTTATCTATTAGTTAGCTATGACGTTCTCTGGCAATCGATTCAAAATATTCGTCACGGAGAACTCTTTGATGAAAACTTTTTAATGGCCGTGGCTACGATTGGCGCGCTTTTACTGGGCGACTATCCAGAGGCCATTGCGGTCATGTTATTTTATCAAGTTGGCGACCTGTTTGAAGACGTTGCCGTTAACCAGTCGAAACAGTCGATTTCAGCATTGCTGGCGGTGAAAGCCACTACAGCGACCGTAAAAACCGCGATGGGTACCAAAACCGTTGCCCCTGAAAAAGTCACGCCTGGTCAACTCCTAATCATCAAACCGGGTGAACGGGTACCGTTGGATGGCGAGTTACGCACCGGGACCACCAGCTTAGACACCTCGGCACTTACCGGCGAATCGCTCCCACAAGACGTTCAACCCGGCGATGTTGTTCTAAGTGGTTCCATTAACTTGACCGGTATGATCGAAGTACTGGTAACCAAACCCTACCAAGAATCCACAATTGCGCGGATCTTGGATTTGGTTGAAAATGCTAACCAGAAAAAAACAACTACTGAAAAATTCATTAAGCGTTTTGCGAAAGTTTACACACCCGTTGTGGTCGGCTTGGCCGTACTACTCGCCATCGTGCCACCGCTCCTTCAAGTTGGAGATTGGGCGACTTGGATCAACCGAGCACTGGTCTTCTTAGTTATCAGTTGTCCTTGCGCCCTCGTCATTTCAGTACCACTCAGTTTCTTCGGCGGCATCGGGGCGGCTTCTCGACACGGGATCTTGATCAAGGGCAGTAACTTTCTTGAAGCCTTGACTGCCGTGAAGACGGTGGCATTTGATAAAACTGGAACCCTGACGCAGGGTCAATTTACCGTTAACGGGGTTGAACCCGCTACGGATACAATGTCGGCAACTGAGTTATTGAAACTTGCAGCCGCCGTTGAACAGCAATCGACCCACCCAATTGCACGGTCAATTGTGACGGCTTACGAAGGTGATCTTAGCCAGGTCGCCGTGAGCGACTTAACCGAAAAGGCCGGCCACGGCGTTACCGCTACGGTCGATGGTCAAACTGTTGTCGTGGGAAATGCTAAGGCAATGACCGCTCACCAAATCACCGTCCCCGATACTGAAACGTTGGGAACAACGGTCAACGTAGCGGTTAACGGCCAGTACGTTGGTCGCATCACCGTTGCGGATCAGCCGAAACCCGATGCTGCCAAAGCCATTCAAACGCTGAAGCAAGAAGGCGTGACACAGACGGTGCTGTTAACCGGCGATAATTGCGTCATTGCGGGCACGATTGGTCAGCAACTTGGCTTAGACCGGGTTGAGGCCGAGCTCCTACCAGAACAAAAGGTGGCCGTGATGGCTGACTTAACTGAACAGGCGCACCCACAACACCAAAAGGTTGCCTTCGTGGGTGACGGCATCAACGATACGCCCGTTCTAGCCCGCGCAGACGTCGGCATTGCCATGGGTGGTCTGGGATCAGACGCCGCCATTGAAGCGGCTGACATCGTCATTATGGACGATCAACCATCCAAACTGGCTCAAGCCATTACCATTGCCCACCACACCAAACAAATCGTTTGGCAAAACATCATCTTCGCCCTCGTCATCAAAATTGGCTTCTTAGCACTCGGCGCCCTCGGAATCGCCGGCATGTGGGAAGCAGTCTTTGCGGACGTTGGCGTGACGTTATTAGCAGTGTTGAACGCATTGCGGTTACAACGACTATAAGTGAATCAAAAAAGTGCCATTGCCCGTTTGAGGTAATGGCACTTTTTGTTGTCGTTTGTGTCCAGCGTAAGCATGTTTAGTTTGTGAAATTCAGTGATTCTGGTTTTACATAGTGGAATGATGCCGCGGGAGGCTCCGGCGCTATGCGGGGACTGGAACGCAGTGGCGGGCCTACGAGCTAGGAACGGAAGAAGACCACTTCCGTGCCGGATCTCTCCGGACCCGCGTATGACTAAGGCACTCGCACCCCGAACCCCACGGGGCACGACTGCCCAAGTCATACCGACACTGCTGAGCCCCGCGCGCCTCCGCCTCCCGCTACATGGTGCGCTGTCGGTAACCAGAACCGCTGACTGTCACATTCTGAAGTTAACGAAACTGCGTAATGGCAACGTTGAATGGTAACTAAACAACCGCAAGAAACGATTGTGCTCAATGCTCAGTAACCACAATGAATCACCGATTGAGTGATGCTGAACTTCATCGGTTGAACGTCACGTTTATGCTGATTCGACGAGACAATATTACCGTTCAACGCGTTTTGAGATGTTCTGCGATAGTGCCGAACTGCGCAATGTGAGATGTAGGTAAGCGGCTAGGTGGATGCTGTGTCGCGATAATTGGTGGTTGTTGACGAACTTCCAACAACCGCAAATTATCGGGGACAAATTCAAGACTCGCACGGATTTTGGCGAGGCTTGAATTTGAGGCCTGAGACCGCCCTTCGGCTCAGGCCGGCCCCACAGCAGGAACCTAGCCGCTTACCGGAATCGACAGTTCACGCAAATTACGACACTTCACAAACTAGACACACGAATGCTTACGCTGAACACAAGCGACAACCTAATATCTATAAATGAAGCAGAATCTGAACCGCCTTAAACAACAGCACAACGCCGTAAGTCATTACGATCAATCCCGACAAAATGTTGATCCACATCAACACCCGTTTCGGCAATCGGTTCTTCAAACTACCAACGATCAACGTAATGCCACTAAACCAAATAGCCGTCGCCAAAACAATGCCGCCTAAGAACGGTAACGCCTGCCAGTTTTCCAACGTTCCACGTAACGCACCCAGCGTTACGCTGGTATCAATAATGGCTTGTGGATTCGCAAAGGCCACGACCCACGCAGTCACAAACGCCTCTTTTAGTGGCATTTGCTGCCCGTCTTTACCTAGCTCGATTTGGTTAGCTGACCGTAAGATGCCAAACCCCATCCAAGCCACGATGACGCCCCCAATCAGCATAATTGCTAACTTCAACCACAAATACCGGCTGACCAACGCGCCCATTCCAAGAAAGGCCACCGTCGTCAGCGCCGTATCCGCTAACCACACAAAACTCGCCACCAACATTGCCCGCCCAAGCTTATTACTCATGGCGTTGTTAAACACAAACAGGTTTTGCATCCCAATCGACGACACCAACGCAAAACTAATCAACATTCCTTTTAAAATAACTTCCGACACAACGTCACTCTCCCTCTACGCAAACAAAAAGCACTTGCCTTGAAGTCTTCGACGCCATGAAGCGCGTCGCATCTACGACTACAAGCAAATGCCTATTCCAACCACCCGATGATGATTGGTCTACTAGCGATTTAATTAGTACCGTGATTTTACAGGATTGGGACGGTGGTGTCAAGCTTGGGGAACGGGATAGTTTGCGGGTGAGGTGTTTGATAAGGACTACAGTCAGTTAGGTGTATCAGTAGCGCTGGTTACTGAGTGCGATTGGCGACGTGCATTCCGATTACTTTGTTTCGGCGCCACTTTGTCTGTTATTTTTTTAGAACGCTGATTTATTCGATAGGTAGCTGCTATGGTGCTTTTTGGCAGCTGCGCCGAAAGGAGTTCCGAAAGGCAGAAGGTTGCATGCAAGCCAGAAAAGGCAAAATCCCAGGCCCGGGGATTTCCGATTTGCTAATTTCGTGTGCGGTTGGCGACGTGCATTCCGGCTACTTTGTTTCG